>CASBQA010000326.1 GCA_949127635.1 Nostocales cyanobacterium PMM_0069
CCCATGCCCCATGCCCCATGCCCCATCAAAATATGCAAATTCGAGATATTGGTGAACAAGGTCTTTTAGAAAGATTGCAGCGCTTTTGTCCACCGGAGATTATCGGGGATGACGCAGCGGTGCTGGTGACTAAACCAGGGGAATCTTTGGTGGTGACAACGGACGTTTTGGTTGATGGGGTGCATTTTAGCGAGATTACCACTTCTGCTGAAGATGCTGGTTGGCGAGCTGCTGCTGCTAATTTATCAGATTTGGCGGCAATGGGCGCTTCGCCACTGGGAATAACTGTTGGTTTGGGACTCAGGGGTGAAGTCAACGTCAGTTGGGTTGAGGAATTGTACCAGGGCATAACACAATGCTTGCAAAAATACAATACCTCAATTGTGGGCGGTGATGTAGTGCGATCGCCTGTCACAACCCTATCTATCACCGCTTTTGGTCAAGCTCATCCCCAGCAAATTATCCGCCGCAATCAAGCCCAAGTCGGGGATGCGATCGTTGTCACAGGCGTTCATGGAGCCTCCCACGCTGGCTTAGAACTGCTGTTACATCCGGAATTGAGGCAAAACCTTACTCAAGGTGATTATACGGCTTTAATCCGCGCACACCAGCGCCCACAGCCCCGTTTAGATGTCTTACCTATCCTCTGGGAAATTTTACATTCTTTCTCCTCCCCCCTCCTCCCCATCGCTGGTATGGACAGCAGCGACGGTTTAGCGGATGCAGTTTTGCAAATTTGCCGCGCTAGTGGTGTTGGTGCTGTTTTAGAATCTACGCAAATTCCTTTACCAGATGCTTTCAACTACTGGTTGACAAAAGAAAAAGCGCTCTTATACGCTCTTTACGGTGGTGAAGACTTTGAATTAGTGCTGTGCTTGCCGTCATTACCAGCTGATTTCTTAGTTCAACAACTTGGTAATGGGGCAGCGATCGTAGGAACAATTACATCTGACTCCAAAGTCCTGTTACACGACCAGAACGCAAAAAACCCCCACCAAGTTCTCACTCTTGGTCGAGGGTTCCAACATTTTGGTCAATAGTCCAAAGTCAATAGTCTAAAGTCAATAGTCCAAAGTCCAAATATTCGCTCTTGACTGTTGACTGTTGACTGTTGACTGTTGACCCTTGACTATTGACTCTTGACTAATTAGTCCACTTATCAGCTACTAGCTCTGCCAAATCCAAGACTCGCTGGCTGTAACCCCACTCGTTGTCATACCAAGCCATCACTTTCACCATGTCGCTGCCCATGACCATTGTCAAGCTAGCATCGACAATGGAAGAAGCTGGATTACCTTGATGATCGGATGATACCAAGGGTAAGTCGCAATAGTCCAAAATGCCTTTCATTGGACCTTCAGCGGCATCTCTCAGGGCTTGGTTAACTTCTTCGGTAATAGTACGTTTCTCGACGTTAACGACAAAATCCACCATCGAAACGTTTGGGGTGGGTACGCGCAATGCCACACCATTCAGCTTACCTTTGAGGTCTGGTAGTACTAACGCTACAGCTTTTGCCGCACCAGTGGAGGTGGGTACAATGTTCATTGCCGCAGCACGAGCACGTCGCAAATCTCGGTGGCTAGCGTCTAACAGACGTTGGTCGCCGGTGTAGCTGTGAGTAGTGGTCATTGTGCCTTTGATGATGTTGAACTTTTCGTGCAACACCTTGGCAACCGGAGCCAAACAGTTGGTAGTACAGCTGGCATTACTGATGATGTTGTGTTTGTTGTGGTCGTAGTCGTGATGATTCACGCCAACTACAAACGTACCATCTTCGTTTTTGCCTGGGGCAGTGATCAGAACTTTCTTGGCGCCTGCATTTACATGCTTCATTGCCCCTTCTTTGCTGGTAAATACACCTGTTGCTTCAATAATCAGGTCTATTTCCCAGTCTCTCCAGGGCAAGTTTTCTGGATTGCGATCGGATACACACTTAACGGTTTTACCGTTAACGATGATAGAATTATCATCGGCAGAAATGTCAGCGTTCTGTAACTTTCCTAGCATCGTGTCATATCTAAGTAGATGCGCGTTGGTTCTAGGGTCTGAAGTGTCATTGATAGCAACCACGTCGATGTTGCTATGTTCTCTACCTACCCAGCAGCGCATAAAGTTACGTCCAATGCGCCCGAAACCGTTAATTGCAACTCTAATCACAGCGTCTTGCCCCTCTGTATTTATGCCTATACATCAATATCGTTGACAATGATCATACAGCAAAGGGAGGGGGTATTTATAACTATAAAGTGCTAGAGCAACAAAAAAATACATATTTTATTTAGATTTATCGAAGTAGAGGTTTTGGGCAGCGATGTACAATCTCACCGATTCTGGGACTAAGTAACGAATTGACTGGCGTTCGCCCTTGGCGTTGACGGAGTCATCGCCACACATCTGTCGAATTAGGGTTGACGAAATTCCCACTAAAGGTATATGCAATAATTGCCAGTTAATGGTATAGGATTGTTTTTGCAGTTGTTGCTCTACTTGCTTGCAGATTAACTCGCTTTGAGCTATATTCTCACCACCGACTAATCGGGGTGCGACCAGCAAATCACACATTTGTACTAGTTCTTGTCCACGATACCAACGCGGCAAAGTTTGCATGGTATCCAAGCCTAGAATCCAGTACCAGTGAGTATTAGGGTAAAAAGTAGATAACTCAAGTAGGGTATCAATCGCATAGGAAGTTCCGGAGCGATTCACCTCAACCAATGAAATAGTAAACGAGGGGTTGTCTTCGATCGCTAGTTGGAGCATTTCTACTCGATGTTCAAAGAAAGTCGCTTGTTTATGAGGAGGATTTAAAGATGGTACCCAAATTACGTATTCTAAGGGTACTTGATGCAAAGCAGTCTCGGCTAGAATCAAGTGTCCCCAATGAACAGGATCAAAAGTGCCGCCGAAAATTGCAATAGACCGCATTAGCTTAGTGTGAGTTTTATTTCAGTTTAAAAGCAGTTTCCCATCCCAATCTACTATTGAGCGATAATTCCAGCAAGGAAAACAAACAATGTATTTGACATTACAATCATTTTTTTCCCGATTCGGCGGAAATTTTCAGAATAAACATAAAAACAGTTCAGAAAAAGAAAAAATCGCTTGCCAAGGTAAAATCATTCTGAACATGCAGATGTTTAACATTTGATAGCAACTGAATCATTAAACAGAAAATGATGCATGATCTGTAACGGTAAAAATAAAATTCCTGTTATGATACGCGTGTCATTTGTGAATATTGGTGTGGTGTGGTGTAAGAGGATTAAACAATGAGCAATTCTGTAGACTTTAGTGGTAGACCATTTCATTTTATTGGTATTGGCGGTATAGGTATGTCTGCTCTGGCATACGTTCTGACAAAACGCCATTTGCCAGTGTCAGGTTCGGATCTTCGTCCAAATCACATAACACAAAAGTTGGAAGGTATCGGATCTCATATATTTGGTACACAAGAAGCAAGCAATCTCGCCTTTTTTCATCCGGAAAGTGAGGTTATTACTGAGAATAATGCAGTAGTATTAAACTCGCCAGATAAATCGCCTACTGTAAGTAAAGGAATACTGCCCCAAGTTATTTGTTCAACTGCAATTAATACAAATAATTTAGAATACAAAGCAGCACTAGAATTAGGTTGTCCAATCTTTCATCGGTCTGATGTACTAGCTGCATTAATTGCCGAGTATTACAGTATTGCAGTAGCCGGAACGCATGGTAAAACTACAACTAGTAGCATGATTGGTTATATGCTATTGCAAGCTGGTTTAGACCCAACGATTTTGATCGGTGGTGAAGTAAAAGCTTGGTCTGGCAATGCCCGATTGGGAGAAAGTAAGTATCTAGTAGCTGAGGCAGATGAATCAGATGGTTCTTTGGTGAAACATGCCCCAGAAATTGGCATCATCACCAATATTGAACTAGATCATCCTGACCACTACGAGACATTAGAGCAAGTGGTGGAAACTTTCCAGACATTTGCTCATAGTTGCAAAGTATTGATCGGTAGTATTGATTGTGAGACAGTAAGAAACCGCCTCAAACCAACTATCAGCTACAGCTTACACTCAGACACCGAAGCTGATTACACTGTCACCAATATCGAATATCGCGCTGATGGTACAACAGCTTTAGTTTGGGAACGAGGCAAAGCCTTGGGCGTGTTAAACTTGCATTTGCTCGGTCGTCACAACCTCAGCAACTCCTTAGCCGCAGTCGCTGTTGGTCGAGCTTTAGGTTTAGAATTTGGCAAAATCGCTGAAAGTTTCGCCACTTTTGAAGGTGCAAAACGCCGCTTTGAATTGCGAGGCAAAGTCAATGGTATTACCTTTATTGACGACTACGCCCATCACCCCAGTGAAATTCGCGCTACTCTCGCTGCCGCACGTCTCCAAGCAAAACCAGGGCAAAGAGTAGTTGCGATCTTTCAACCACATCGTTACAGCCGCACACTCACCTTTTTAGAAGAATTTGCTGAATCCTTTACTCATGCTGATTTGGTCGTCATCACTGACATTTATAGTGCTGGTGAACCAGATTTAGGGCAAGTCAGTGGTAAACAACTGGTGGCGAAAATTGCTACTCACCAGCCCCAGGTGACTTATCAACCGACTTTATCCTCAGTACGTGAATATTTACTTTCTAAGCTGCGTCCTGGAGACTTAGCTTTGTTTTTAGGTGCCGGTAACTTGAACATGGTGATACCCGAAGTAATTACAACTCTTTGCGAACCAGCTAAAGCTACATCCTAAAAGCTGACACTTATTGCTTAATTCCTCAATATTGTGTCTGTCTCGCGAGAGTTTCTTTGCTTCACCTTTTTGTCGTATTTATACGGCATATAAATGTAAAAAAATCACCAATTTAAGTTATATGACAATTTCCCAGACAGCTGAAAACGTCTGCAAAGTTTCTACCTTAGCGACAAGTAAGCAAGAAACAGTTAATTCTATCGACAAGAAAGTTTACATAATCGGTAGCGATTTTGCAATTAAGTCTCAGACTTCCCTCGCAGCAATTACTTCCTACAGAGTTGGGGGACCCGCCGAATGGTATGCTGCTCCGCGAAACTTAGCAGCACTGGAAGCAAGTGTGAAGTATGCAAAAGAACGCGAGTTAGCAGTAACAATACTTGGTGCTGGCTCTAATATGTTGGTAAGCGATCGCGGTATATCCGGTTTAGTGATTGCTACTCGTCATCTGCGTCACAGCCACTTTGACCCCCAAACAGGTCAATTAACAGTTGCGGCAGGAGAATCAATCCCCAGCTTGGCTTGGCAAGCAGCAAATTTGGGTTGGGAAGGATTAGAATGGGCGGTTGGTATCCCCGGAACGGTTGGGGGTGCGATTGTGATGAATGCTGGGGCACATAGTAGCTGTATCGCACAGATGTTAGTCAGCGCGGAAGTGCTTTTACCTGATGGCACATTAAAAATTCTCACCCCTGATGAGTTGGGTTACGCTTATCGGACTTCATTATTACAAGGAAGCGATCGCATAGTCACCCAAGCCACCTTCCAACTAAAGCCAGGGGCAGATCGGGCTTTAGTTGTAGCCGCAACAAAAGAACACAAACAACATCGTCTGACCACTCAACCCTACAACTTCCCCAGTTGTGGTAGTGTGTTCCGCAATCCCAAACCTCATAGCGCAGGTTGGTTAATTGAACAAACCGGTCTTAAAGGCTATCAAATAGGCGGAGCGCAAGTAGCACAACTCCACGCTAATTTTATCGTCAATCGTGGCGGGGCAAAAGCTAACGATATCTTTGGTCTGATCCGCCACATTCAGCAGCGGGTACAAGACCGGTGGTCGATTTTGTTAGAGCCAGAAGTTAAAATGATCGGAGATTTTCAACCAGTTTAATTAGTAGTTGGTGTCCAAGGGAGCAACTGACAGACAACCAACTCCAGTAAAAAAAACAGGCAACTGCAAAAGCACATCTATAATTGAATTTGATTTGTTATTCAACGCACACGCGAACAATCAGTTATGGCAGAAAAAGGACAGGGATTTGGCTTTGGCTTAGGTAAAATGAAAGAACTCGCCGAAGCGTTTAAAAAAGCGCAGCAAGTTCAAGAAGGCGCCAAAAAACTCCAAGAAGAATTGGAGCAAATGGAAATTTTGGGAGAGTCTGGTGGTGGTCTAGTCAAGGTGATTGTCAGCGGAAACCAAGAACCAAAGCGCGTGGAAATTGCCCCAAGTGCTCTAGAAGAAGGTGCAGATGTACTTTCCGACCTTGTGACAGCAGCAATGAAAGATGCTTACATCAAGTCCACTGCTACAATGCGCGATCGCATGGAAGAGTTGACCAGTGGACTAGAGCTTCCCGGATTTTAGTAAAGTGTCAATGGTCAATGGTCAATGGTCAATGGTCAACAGTTAAGAATTTTGGAATTTGGACTGTTGACTCTTGACTCTTGACTTTGGACTGTTGACTCTTGACTCTTGACTTTGGACTCCGCAAAACGGATTTTTATGCCTTATAAGCTGCTTTTTGTCTGCCTGGGGAACATTTGCCGTTCGCCATCGGCAGAAAATATCATGTATCATTTAATCGAGCAGGCAGGTTTGAGCGATCGCATCCTCTGCGACTCTGCTGGGACATCTAGTTACCACATTGGTAGTCCACCTGACAGACGCATGAGTGTTGCAGCTACTCAAAAGTTGGGAATTAAATTACGTGGTTCAGCCCGACAGTTTCAAAAGTCAGATTTTCAAAATTTTGATTTGATTTTGGCTATGGATCGAGAGAATTATGAAAATATGCTCTCTCTCGATCCAACTGGACAGTATTCCCAGAAAGTACGCTTGATGTGTGACTTTTGCTCTCAATACACGATCAAAGAAGTTCCAGACCCTTACTATGGCGGTTCAGAGGGATTTAATCAGGTGATTGATTTACTCGTAGATGCTTGTGAAGGTTTGCTGAAACACGTTACCAGCCAACTAAAGGATGAAGGATGAAGTATGTTCGCGTGTCACCAGATGCTACGCGAACATACTTTTTTGGTCAGTAGTCAAGGTATTATACATTTGTGACAAATCACATATATTGTAGAGACGTTCCGGCGGAACGTCTTTACGGCGGCGGTTGCCATATTTTTATTAGTGTCAATTAAACGGACATGATGTGATTATGTGTTATATCATGTCCGCGTAATTACCCATAATTCATCAAGAACCCCACCCGCCTGTGGCACCCTCCCCGCAAGCAATACAGGGTTGGGGAGGGGTTCTTTTATTATGGCTGTTTGACCGGACATCATGTTATTTAACTAAACCGTGGGTCATGGCAAAACGCACTAATTCAGCGCGGTTGCTAGTTTCGGTTTTCCTTAATAAGCTGCTAACGTACTTTTCTACTGTCCGAGGACTCAGATGTAACTGATTACCCATCTGAGCATTAGAATGACCATGCGTTAACAGTTCGAGGACTTCCTGTTCTCTAGAACTCAAAGATAAAAGTACTTCGGACTTCTCAAAATCAATAATATTATTGTGAGAGTCAGCAACTTTAGGCGCAGAATTACCTGGATTTTCTTGATGAGAAAAGCCATACTCTGATTTCATGATTTGCGATCGCTCTAAGAGATTCCGAATCGCTGCGGCTAACTCTTCTAACTCAAAAGGCTTAGGCAAATATAAATCGCACCCTGACTGATAGCCCAAGATTCTTTCCTGAGTCTTTATTCTTGCCGTTAACAAAATAACCGGTAACAAACGAAACGCTGGTTTTTGCCGCACTTGGCGCACCAATTCATAGCCATTCATCCGTGGCATGACAATATCGGTGACAATCAAATCAGGATGGTACTCTTCCACAAATTTCAGAGCCTTTTGACCTTCATCAGCTGTAATTACTATGTAGCCAGACAGTTCAAGATAATCGCTGATAGACAAACGAGTACCCAGGTCGTCATCCACTACAAGGATCGTCAAGGGCATGGACAGTACACCCCTCGCATTTTTTTGAATAAACAATTTGCTTCAATGAGCAATATCAATAGACTTAAGCAACAATAATAGTATTATGTTTCATAATATGACAGGATTAATAGTTAGTAACTGCCTTTGGGTTGATTTATAAATAAAATCTTAAATTAGTCCAATAATTTAACTTAGGGCATCCATTCTAAAACGATACCTACCCGACTATCTTTTTGAAGTCGGGAATTTTGCTTTTGAATATCTGTAGATAAACGCAAGTTGGAAGTAATCGCATATCCTACCGAAAGCTGTGTTAAACCAACTTCTTCACCGCTACCCGGAGAAACCCAACTTTGAGTTAAAGAAATATCCGCTGCACCACCGCGAGACAAAACTAACAGCAGTTTCGCACCTAAATTCACCCCATCCGTTGTATAGCGGTTTGTTTGCAAATGTCGATAACCAACGACGGGAGCGATATTGACGTAGCTACCCAAAGGACGCAAATAATAATGCAAGTCGGCACCATAAGCTTGACGCTTACCATTAAACGCTGCTTGATATTCACCACTCACAGTTAAGCCGGTGCGCCGAATAAAAATATCTTCTACACCAACAATTACCCCAAATGCTTGTCCTGTGGAAGGAAATTCTGAAGAACCCAGTCGCAAGCGAGTGCGAAAACTAGGATCGTTTTGAATTTCTTCTAAAATATTCGGTACATGACGGCGCCAACGTTGCAAAACTGGGCTATTTTGAATAATTTCTGGACTTAAATCTAAATCCTCGGCGGTTGAATTCGGTGTCATATCTGGCTGAGATTGACACGAACCCGGATTAGCTAGCAAAAATAAGCAAATATTTAGTAAAAAGCCGAATGCTGATAACTTTTGTTTCATTCTTTAATTTATTTCGTAGCGAATATAATTCGCGGCTACACAGACAAAACCCACCTTTCCTACGGAACGCTACGCGAACGTGGGTTGAAGACCTTGATTTTGTGTTAGTCCGCCTAATCGCGGACTTTGCCTGTGTAGTAGCGAATTATATTCGCCCAAAACTTTTCTACGATTTACCATAAAAAAATGGTTCTGTTAAGTACAGAACCACTAAAGCTTTCGCAAATCTGTTATAATTTAGCGAACTGCGCCATGAGTAGCAGCTGTATCAATTGGTTTCATCAAGTACAGCCGTACAAATTGCCAGCCATTGGAGACGTATAGCGGTAGCTTCTGGAAGAATTGGAGGAATTTAGGAATGCTGGACTTAGCGATCGCACTCAATTTCTCGTTATTCTTCAGACAAACATCTAACCGCTGATAAAACTCTGGTTTCTCGACATCCAGCATTATCGGGAAGACTCTACCTGCGTTTTCGTTCGTCTTCTCAATCACTTGAATGTCGTATTCTCGCGCATCCAAACCAATGGAGGCATAAAAGTCTTTGCGCTGGATGTCATTAAGATACATCGTGCCAAATACTGATAATAAGAAGAAGCGACACCACAAGCGCGCTTTCCAATCATTCAATATTTGCGGCTGCGCTCGCATGATCGCGTCGAAGAAATCGCTGTGGCGGTTTTCATCTTGGCACCAGTTTTCAAACCAGCGGAAAATCGGATAAACTCTATCTTCTGGATGTGCGTCTAAGTGGCGGAAAATCGTGATATATCGCCAATAACCAATCTTTTCTGAAAGATAAGTAGCGTAGAAGATAAATTTCGGTTTAAAGAAAGTGTAATTGCGGCTCTTAGTTAAAAAGCCCAAATCCAGCGACATGTTAAAGTCTGACAGCGCTTTGTTCAAAAAGCCAGCATGACGCGCTTCATCCCGTGACATCAGGTTGAAACACTCTGCTAAAACAGGGCTTTTGTCCTTTAAGCGGCGTCCAAGTTCTTTGTATAATAAAAATCCGGAAAACTCCGCCGTACAAGAACGTTCGAGAAATTCAACGAACAAGCGGCGAGTGTCCCCGTCAATATGATCCCAGGATTGTTCAAACTCCGCATCCCGAACAAAGTGATGGCGGTTGTAGTCAGCCCGAAACTCGTCGAGAATCGCTCTCAACTCGTCTTCGTTGACGGAGATATCCATCTGCGCCATTTCATCAAAGTCAGTGGTATAAAACCGGGGTGTCAGCAGGGTTTCTTTTGCGGGGACTTTAATCCCTGGACGCATTTCTTCAAAGCCTGGTTTTTTTAGGGAGTCTACCATGTCTTGATTGTGTGAAGTGTCTTTTTCTTTTGAGCGACTGAGAAAGCTTTGATTAATGCTCTCACAAGACGCAATACAGGGAAATAATCAATTTGTATAAACATCAGTCTACCAAGGCTGGGGTAGTGAAAGCTACTGTCTACGTTAAGAGTTGCAACAAATTAAGACTTACAACAGAATATATATTTTTTTCGGTAATCTGAAAAGAAGGACAGACTTTATAAATCTACCAGTAACAATCCCAGGAATACCTCTGCACTTCACACTCTGCTGCTCACCATCCCTAATCGAAAAATATGGCACCTTTACCTGAATATCGCCCCAAACAACTGTCTTTAGGTCCTCTAGAAGCAGAAATTTTGCATATCGTCTGGGAACTGAGTTCAGTTACAGTTAAAGATGTACACGATCGCATTCTTACTGACCCCAACCGCGAATTAGCTTATACTTCCGTGACAACCGTATTGCGTCGCCTTACCGATAAAGGTTGGCTAACCTGTGACAAAAGAGGACGAGCATTTTATTGGCGTGCGTTAATTACCAAACAGCAAGCTGAGGTAATTAAAGCACACGAGCAGTTACAGCGATTTCTCGCGGTGGGTAATCCCGATGTAATTGCTGCTTTTGCAGATAGTTTAGATGAAGCTGCGAGCGAACAAATACAAGCGATCGCCAAACGCATTCAAGCTGCACGCCAAGCCAGGGAGGGAGAATAATGCATCTGATGATGATTTTCACTGCTTTAACAGTCGCTTGGTGGTTAAGATCCTTTCTGACTGACTTTGAAAATAGTTGGAGTATGCGCTGGAGGCGATCGCTCTTCTTATTTCTCTTCCCGCCCTTGTTAATTTTTATGACAGCGATCGCCATTTTGTGCATGGGTCCCCAAGGCAAAATGGGCGGGATGTACACCGGCTGGTTTAGTTATGTCTTAACGTTAATTTGTCTTGTAATTGTTGACATTGTGTGCTTTAAACTAGCCTTTGGTGGTTGGCAATCTGTAAAATCTGTCCGCAACTGTCCCTTAGTTAATATTAAGGGTAAACAAGTTAGGTTACTCAACACCGAAGCGCTATTCGCTGGTCAAATCGGTTTTTGGCAATCAGAATTAGCAATTAGTCAAGGACTACTGGAAACTCTTTCACCAAAGCATTTAGAAACCGTCTTCGCACACGAGCAAGGACATTACCATTACAGGGATACATTCTGGTTTTTTTGGTTGGGTTGGGTGCGCTCCTGCACCGCTTGGTTGCCAAATACAGATGTTTTGTGGCAAGAACTGTTAATTTTGCGCGAATTACGTGCCGATGCTTACGCAGCATCGCGAGTAGATCCGTTATTGTTAGCAGAATCGCTGTTGTTGGTAGTGAGTACAACTCCTATGTCCTCAGAAATTTTCTGTGCTGCATTAGGTAGCGATCGCTTAGAACAGAGAATAGAAGCTTTGTTAGCACAACCAGAACCAACTCCAGAACTTAATTTCCAAAATTGGAATGGCTTTTTGTTGGCATTTTTGCCGTTAGTAAGTGTGATATTTCACAAGTAACGCGTGCGATCGCATAAATAAAAGTGCGATCGCTTAAATTAATTCAGCCAACAGGTTTTAGCGCTGCTGAATATTAATAAAAGGAACGAAAATTAAATAATATGCGATTTCCTGCCAGCTACCTCACCACGCCAGGTGCTTCAAGTCGGGAAACCCGCCCAACGCACTGGCTCCCTTACCCCTCTCCTTAATAAGGAGAGGGGAGATAAAGCACAGCTTTATCGGGGTGAGGTTTTGTTTAATCCGCATTCCTAAAATTCCTAATCAACCATAACAGAAAACAAAAAACACATATGTTTCAACCATTGGGATTTGAGCAACACTCCGTAAATACCTCATTAGGTAGGCTTGTATATTATACAAATATCGGTTCGCCTTATCAGGATGAGGTCACTGCCCGCAGAGAAAAAGAAACTTTAGTGTTTCTGCATGGCTTTGGTGGTGGTTCTTCTGCATATGAGTGGTCAAAAGTTTATCCTGCTTTTGCCGCCGAATATAGAATAATAGCACCAGACTTGATCGGATGGGGTAAATCTGAGCATCCGGCGCGAAATTATCAGATTGATGATTATATAACGACAATTCGGGAGTTTTTAGAGCAGACTTGTACAGAATCGGTGACAGTAATTGCTTCTTCGCTGACAGCAGCGTTTACAATTCGAGTAGCGATCGCTCATCCTGATTTATTCAAGTCGCTGATTCTCACTTTACCAGCGGGACTTTCCGACTTTGGCGAAGACTACTCTCGCAGCATTTTTGCCCAAATTGTCAGCGTTCCCATTGTCGATCGCTTGCTGTATACTACCGGAATTGCTACTAGTTCGGGTATTCGCAGTTTCTTAGAACAACGGCAATTTGCCGAATCTAGTCGCGTCTACGAGGAAATTGTCGAAGCTTATTTAGAATCTGCGCGTCAGACAAATGCTGAATATGCAGCGCTGTCTTTTGTACGCGGTGATTTGTGCTTTGATTTATCGCTTTATATTCAACAATTGACAACTCCCACGGCGATAATTTGGGGGCAGAAGTCGCAGTTTACGGGTCCAGAAATTGGTCGTCGTCTGGCTGAGATGAATCCGCAAGCAATTCGTGTTTTTCTAGAGTTAGAAAATGTCGGATTAACCCCACAGCTAGAATTGCCAGCGGTGACGATTGGTTTAATTCGGCGATTTTTGCCTTTGTTGAGTAGTTGATAAATATAGCGGGTTGCACTTGGATGCAATACAGACCTAACCCCCAACCCCTTCCCTACGTTCGCGTTGGCGAAGCCTCTCGTTCGCCCTTGGCGTCTCCGACAGGAGAAGAGAAGCG
>CASBQA010000327.1 GCA_949127635.1 Nostocales cyanobacterium PMM_0069
ATCTTGATTTATCCGCGTCTATACTTCGGCTCCGCTCAGTACAAGTCTGCGTTTATCTGCGGTTAATTATTCTTATCATGCCCACGTATTGGTACAAGGGGGAAAATGGAGATGCGTAACAACTAACTATTTTTAACTGTATTAATTGTTTCCAATAATTGCTTCGCGGTGTAAGGTTTGGATAAAAAAGCTTTGATTCCTAGCTCGTATGCTGCATTCATTTTATCGCTAGTAGCAAGTCCGCTGATGGCAATAATCTTGACGTTAGGGTTAATTTTATGCAAGGTACGAATGGTTGTGATGCCATCCATTGAGGGCATTAGCATATCTGTTAAGACTATAGATATTTTATCGCGATATTCTGCATAAAGAGCGATCGCTTCTATGCCATCGCTAGCGGTTATCGCTTTATAGTTATACGCTTCTAGGGATGTTTTGGTAATTTCTCGAATCGAAGGTTCATCATCGATGATCAAAACCAGTTCTCCGCTGCCATGTGGCAATTCTAGTTCTTTTTCTTCGGGGGTTTCTGTTGTTTCTTGGGCAGGTAAATATACTTCAAATCTGCTGCCTTTCCCTACCTCGCTGTATACATTGATGAAACCAGCGTGACTTTTGACAATACCAAGTACTGTGGAAAGTCCTAAACCTGTGCCTTTACCGAGTTCTTTAGTGGTAAAAAATGGTTCAAAAATTCGGTCTAATACTTCATGTGTAATGCCAATTCCTGTATCAGCAACTACAACGACGAGATAGGAACCAATTTTTGCGTCAATATGCATTTTAGCATAATGCTCATCTACGATAAAATTTTGGGCAGAGATTGTCAAAGTTCCGCCATTGGGCATAGCATCACGAGCATTGACACACAAATTCATTAGTACCTGATGCAACTGGGTAGCATCTCCAGAAACAGTCCAAAGATTTCGTGAGGTTTCGCAGTCAACTTCTATTGATTTAGGAAATGTTTCTTTAATAACTTGGCGAATTTCTAATATTAAGTGCTTTAATTGTAAAATTGTGCGATCGCCTTCAACACCGCGAGTAAAAGATAATACTTGCTTGACTAAATTCGCTCCCCGTTTGGCGTTGGTTACTAATATCGGCAGCAATCGCTTACTCCGCGCATCATCCATCTGTGTCTCTAGAAGTTGTGCCGTCATTAAAATCGGTGCGAGGACGTTGTTTAAGTCGTGGGCAATACCGCTAGCTAAGGTGCCAATACTTTCTAATCGCTGGGCGCGTAAAAATTGCGCTTCCAGTTGTTTTTTCTGGGTTATATCAGTATTAACTACTAGAATAGATTGTGACTTTTTATCAGATGGTACTAATGTCCAGCGGCTTTCGACGATGATTTCTTTGTCGTATTTGGTTGTTTGATATAACTCTCCTTCCCAAGAGCCATTTTTCATCAATATATTGAGAGCTTCTTGCAATTGCAGTGCATGTTTGGTTTGCCAAATATCTTGGATTCTTTTGCCGATCGCTTCTTCTTTCCTACAACCATATAAACGTTCGGCTGCTTTGTTCCAAAATAAAATTTTATTGTCTAAATCGCGCACAAAAATAGCATCGGTAGCGACATCAAGTAAAGCAGCTTGTTCGCGAATTTTCTGTTCTGTTTGTTTGCGCTCAATCGCGTAGCGAATCGAACGCTCTAACAAAGGTGCTGACATCTGACTTTTTTCTAAATAATCTGCTGCACCGGCTTTCATTGCCTCGATATCTATTTCTCTATCTCCTTTACCGGTGAGTAAAATAATTGGAGCGGTGCAACTATTGGCGATCGCTTCGCTTAATAACTCCAATCCATTCCCTTCACCCAAACGATAATCAACCAGATAAATATCGTGACGATTTTGAGCGATCGCTTCTCTAGCTTTTGCATAACTACTCACCCATTCCAGTTCGCTACCAGTCACCTGAAATTCATCGAACCAATCACGAGTCAAAATATAATCATCTTCGTCATCATCAACTAGAAGAACTTTGATTGGACTGTTGTTCATTTTTCCCTCCAACTACTTCTAGTGGTAATTCCACAATTTCAAACCAGTATTTGCCTATGGTCTTCATTACCTCAACTAACGAGCCGAAAGTGACAGGCTTAATGATGAAGGAGTTTGCACCCAAATCGTAAGTACGGTAAACATCTTCTTCTGCTCTAGAGGTAGTCAGCACAACAATCGGAATTTTTCTCAGATTAGCATCAGCCTTAATTTCTCTGAGTGCTTCCCGACCGTCTTTTTTGGGCATGTTTAAATCGAGCAAAATCAGACCCGGACGCGGCGAAACCTTAGAGTTAGTATACTCACCACGGTGGTACAGATAATCCATCAGTTCTTCACCATCACTGACAATGTGTAGCTCATTTGACAATCGGCTTTCTGCCAATGCTTCACGAGCTAACAAACAGTCATCTTCATCATCATCCGCCATCAAAATTGTCACAGTTGTTTGCCGACCTTTCACTATGAATTTTCTCCTTAGCGCTGGTGATTATGTCTAGTTAGTATTAAATCGCAACAAATTATGAAATAGTGTTGTATTTAAATATCTCTATGGGGGTATGATAAGCTGTAGACAGCAATAAAAAATAACGATAGCAAATTACATCGGTAGAGTAACAATAAATTTTGCTCCGTGTCCTGGTATACTTGTGGCTGTAATACTTCCGTTATGACGTTCGGCAATTTTGCGGCAGATAGCTAAACCGATGCCGGTGCCTTCATATTCGCTGCGACCGTGGAGACGTTGAAAAACGTTAAAGATGCGACTAAGATACTTTTCGTCAAATCCAATACCTCGATCTTCGATCTGGAGCTGACAAAGTTCTAAACCGTTAATTGCTCTAGTAACTTCACTGTAGATTTTGACATAAGGCGGTTCTTGTGGACGGTGAAATTTTAAAGCGTTGCCGATCAAGTTTTGTAACAATTGTCGCATCTGGAATGGATCGCCGATAACGGTAGATAACTCACCTACTTCCACACATGCACCGGATTGCTGGATAGTCACTTCTAAATCAGACAACACCTCTTGTGTTATTTTTGCTAAATTTACAGATATAAAAGGTTGTGTTCTGGTGCTAACTCGTGAAAGTGTCAGCAAGTCTTCAATCAAAGTTTGCATTCGTTGAGCGGCGTTTTGCATTCTTTGTAGATAATCGCTTCCTTGTTCAGTGAATGCATCACCGCAAGTAGCTTTTAAGCGATCGCCAAATGTTTTGATTTTTCGCAGTGGTTCTTGTAAATCGTGGGAAGCGATAAAAGCAAATTGTTGCAATTCGTCATTAGAACGCGCTAATTCTTCGCGTTGTCGAGTTTCTTGTTCTAAAAGTTGTGCTTGGGAGACAGCAATACCGATTTGATCTGCTAGTTGTCGCAAAAGTTGTGTTTCCCAGGTAGTCCAGTTGCGGGGATGAGCGCACTGATGGGCAACTAGCAGTCCCCAAAGTTTATTTTTAAAGAGAATCGGCACAACTAAATTAGCTTTAGCACCAAACGATTGCAGCATTTTATAGTAGCAAGGATCGATGTTAGTGTTGTCTACGTCGTGAATAGAACCAATTCTGCCGTGGCGGTATTTTTCGATGTAATTTTCATTAAAGCAAGCGTCGATAATATCCCGTGCCTGAAGTACGGGAAAACCGGGAACTACAGCTTCTTTGACTACCGTTCCCGAACCATCCGACCACAACCGAAAGATAAGTACACGGTCAGCGTGTAGCAGTTGTTGCACTTCGGTGACGCTGGTGTGGAGAATTTCCTCAATATCTAAAGACTCGCGAATTTTAACGGTGATATCACTGAACAATTGCGATCGCATGTTTTGTTTGAGTAATTCTTCTTCTACTCGTTTGCGATCGCTCATGTCCATCATTGCGCCAATTATCCGCACTGCCTTGCCAGTATTGTCATAAACGACATAACCGCGATCTAAAACGTCAGCATAAGATTTATCCCCACGTAGAAAGCGGTATTCATTTGACCAGAATTGCTGACCACTAGCGATCGCCCCATTCATATTAGAAACAACCCTGACTTTATCCTCTGGATGTAAATGTTCGTGCCACCACTTAGTATCTAAACTAATATTTTCTGTCGAGTAACCAAGTGTCTGCACATTTTGATTCCACCACGCCTGATTTGTCAATAAATCCCAGTCCCGGACAACATCATTAGTAGCACGAACAACTATCTGGAAACGCTCTTCACTCTGATGTAATTGTTCTTCTGATAGTTTCCGCTCAGTAATATCTGTATAAGAACCAACCATTCTGATTACATTATTGTCTTCATTCCAATGTGCCTGACCGCGAGCTAAAATCCATTTGTAAGTATTATCTTTACATCGCACTCGATGCTCACTGATGTAAAACGGGGTTCTTTTGGCAAAGTGGTCTTGAATAACTTGTTTCACCCGAACGATATCATCAGGATGTACTCGTGTTAAGCATTCATCTAAATGGTTGGAAATCTCTTGCTCTTCATAACCGAGCATTTCTTTCCAGCGAGTTGAGAAAAAAACTTCCGACGTTTTAACGTTCCAATCCCAGATACCATCATTAGTACCCTGCACAGCTAACTGCCAGCGCTGCTCACTTTCCCTGAGGGCATCTTCCATCTTTTGGCGGTCAATTGCTGTAGCGATAATATTGGCAACAGCTTGGAGAAAATAAATTTCGTCTTGGCTGAAGTTGCGTGCTTGTGTTGTGTGTGCGCCCAAAACGCCAAACGGACGCTCTTTACCTTGAATAATAACACTCATACCGCTAACTACCTGATGGTCATACAGTAGCTGCGGTCCTGTGAACCTAGTTTCTCTACGCAAGTTTTTGACAATAACTGGCTTTTTGGCAAACAAAGTGTACCCAGCTTGGGAATTTATGTCGGCACCCACGGTTGCCTTTCCTACTAGCCCTGCTTGCCAGCCTACACCCGCCCGTAACAATAATGTCTCACCGTTAGGCAGTAGTTCCAAAACTTTGCAATACTCAACTTTCAGCGATTGGGCAATCACCGTCACGGCTGAATTCATTAATGTAGTTAAATCTGTACCAGCTAAAGCGATGCAGCTAAGTTCTGCCACCAACGCTTGCCGTGAAGCGTAAAGTTCTAGCGTTTCTTCCGCTTGCTTGCCCTTGGTGATGTCAATTGTCACTCCAGACATTCGCTGTGCCATCCCTCTGGAGTCGCGAAAAACAACTCCTTTACTTGCTGCCCAACGCAGGCTACCATCGCGGGCAACAAAGCGATATTCGATGTCGTATTCTGCCTCTTTTTGAATTGCCTCGATTACCGAGCGGCTGATATAATTGCGATCTTCGGGA
>CASBQA010000328.1 GCA_949127635.1 Nostocales cyanobacterium PMM_0069
CTACAAGGGTTCTGGACTAATACGCTTGGCGATAAGAATAATTAACCGCAGACTTGTACTGAGCGGAGCCGAAGTATAGACGCGGATAAATCAAGATATTTAATCAACATCTGTCGGTTTTTATCATCCAAACTACCCTTAACACTTCCGCGTATTGGGTTCTGGACAATGCATAGTTGAATTTTAGCGTGTCTATTAGACGCGCTAAAGTGAAAAAGTAGAGACGTAGCACTGCTACGTCTGCTACGTCTCCTACGTCTCTACAAGGGTTTAGGGCAACGCATAATTAATTTCTACTCCTATGTCTATTGGATTCCAATATATTTATGTATTTGCAAAGAAAGCCGATAGTGAGGATTTTGTTGTAGCAATTGCAAAACTAAAGGTATGGTTTTTGCTGAATTGTTCCACTCAGGTTGCAAGTAAATAGGTAGGCTAGATTGAGCAGATAGATATTTTTGGTAAAAGTCAACTTCTGTGCCAGTTTCTATCACTAACTTCACTTCATTTGTCCGGTTCCAAAACTGCTTCTGCACTGGGTATCTAGGGTTAACGTGTTCCTTGGGAGATAAAGTAATCCAAACCGCAGGAGAGACTTCTTGCCAAAAAGCTCCAGAGGTTTCAATACTGACTTTCTTTCCTTCTGCCAAGAGAGCTTGTACCAATTCAGGTAAATGTTTTTGAATGAATGGCTCTCCACCAGTGATTACCACTCTGGGAGATTTTATCTCAGCTAAAAGTTCGCGGATAGAGCGGTAAGTTCGCGGTAATTTGGCGCCACCATCACTATAACCAGTATCGCACCAAGGGCAGCCCACTGGACATCCAGACAAGCGAATAAAGTCTACTAGAGAACCAGTCCAGTATCCTTCACCTTGAACTGTACTTTGAAAAGTTTCATGAATTGGTAACTTGATCTCTAACATTGATACAATTGTTGATGAAGTCTTGATATCTAAAAAGTGAAAAGATACACGTTTTAGTAGAAGAGGACTTATACCAATTCTACGCCGTGAGCCATTAGAAGATACACTGTGCCGAGTTTTGCGTTTCGGAAGAGCGATCGGATACGTTTTGGAGTATCAATTATGTCTAACGTAGAATTTCAAGCCAAAGTTGAGAATGGGATTATCGTTGTTCCTGAAGAATTTAAGCAAGAATTAGCAGAAGTTAGCACTGTGAGGATTGTTCTATTCAAGCAGCCTAAAAAACAAACCATACAATTCGATATTATGGATGAACTAGCACAAAAGCCTGTCTCAGTAACGGGAATTCGCTCAATTAAGTAGTCGGACAAAAATATTTACAGTCATTGCGAGGAACGAAGCAATCCCAGTCGCAAGCGAATTGCTTCTCCTGTCGGAGACGCTCCGCGAACATTCCGCTTTGCGACCTTCGCAATGACATTATGTAATTAATTCTGTCTGACTACTTACTCGTCAACAGATGCATCAGCAATAATTAATAAGCCGCACCATCTCCCAACCCCTATATAAACACCTATTTTGTATGACTATCGACCGAGTACCCCAAAAACATTATCCCAAGGTTGATATTGGACGACGCGCTATGGCATTGGCAACTGATTTCCTTGGTGTCTGGTTACTCAGTTCAACATTCGGTAGCGATCAAATTGGCATTCAAGTTGTGCAAATACTAGTTTTTGTGATTGGTTGGGGAATAACGCGAGTCCTGGTAGTGTACAACAATCAGGGGCAGAGTTTAGGACGTTGGGCTTTCGATATGAAGCTGCTAGAAGTCGAAGATGGGCAAGTAGTAGGCAGAATTCCAGATTTGCAGTCTCTTCTCAAAAGAGAAGCTATAATTTGTTTTGGTGCGCTTTTAATATCAATTGCCCTCGGCAATATTATTAGAAACCCCACTGCTATAGTGCTAGTGCTTCCCCTGGCAATAGACTGTGGGGCAGCCTTATCAGATACCCAGATGCGTCAGGCTTTGCACGATCGCTATGCTGGTACTATGATAGTTTCGTCGCGTCGAGGCTATTCGCTGGATATAAAAATCAAGCGGCTAGTTGAAAAAACACGACGTAATATGAGAAAATAATAGTTTGTGTTAATTCTCTTCAGGCTTTACTGTTTGTAAGATTATGGCTAAAAGTAAAGGTGCTCGCATAATTGTGACCCTAGAGTGTACAGAGTGTCGGTCAAATGCAAATAAACGTTCTCCTGGCGTTTCACGTTATACCAGCACTAAGAACCGTCGCAACACAACCAATCGGCTAGAACTGAGCAAGTTCTGCACCCACTGCAACAAACATACCGTTCACAAGGAAATCAAGTAAAAGATGAGTTATTTCCGTCGTCGTCTGTCTCCGATTAAGCCTGGAGAACCAATCGATTATAAAGATGTCGATTTATTACGTAAATTTGTCACCGAAAGAGGTAAGATACTTCCACGTCGAATTACCGGACTGACTTCTCAGCAACAGCGAGAGTTAACATTAGCGATTAAACGCTCCCGGATTGTGGCATTGATGCCTTTCATCAATGCAGAAGGCTAAAAAGAGTTTTGAGTGATGAGTGCTGAGTTATGAGTTTTTTATTAACTCCTAACTCGTAACTCCTGACTCATAAGTATTAATTAAAAGTATTCACCAATAAGATGCGAGAGTTGTGGAGAAGGGGACGCTAGTTGAATTTAGAGTTCAAGGCGATCGCCGTCTGGGTGTAGTAGAGAAACCAGACGGCAAAACCCGTTGGTTTGTGGTAGATGAACGTAGTCAGTCCCACAGCCTCGCGCCTAGACAAATCACCTACACTGTGAATGGGCAAACCTACAAGCCCTCAGAAATTAAAAGCTTTCAAGAACAAGTTAAGGATTATTTAGATCCATCAAGCTTGGAGATCGCTTGGGAATTACTGGTTGAGGATGGAGAAACAGTCACTCCGAAGGAAATGGCAAATTTGCTATTTTCCGATTCAGATGCGACTTTGTGTTACGCCGCTCATTGCTTGTTATCAGACGATAAAATGTATTTCAAGCAAAAGGGAGAGGCTTACGAACCTAGAAGCGCTACGGCTGTTGCAGAACGCAAACACCAGCTAGAAATAGAAGCTTTAAGAGCGAAGGGACAGCAGGAATTTTTAGAGCGTGTAGAACAAGCCCTCAAAGGCGAATCGGTGGAGTGGCAGCGGCACGAACGCCATAGAATAGAAGCAGTAGAAAAATATGCGGCTCTACTTGCGGATATCGTGCGTGGGGGTGTAACTTATGAGACTTTGGGTCGCGCATATCCCCCCCCAGGTCCAGTATTGGAAACCATCACCATGCTAGGACGTCCTGCCACCCCCCAAGGAGCCTTTCAACTATTGATTGATTTGGGTTGGTGGAGTCCTCATGAGAACTTATTCCTACGTCGTTCGTCAATTCCGGTTCAGTTTCCTAGCAAGGTATTAGAAGTGGCGCAACAGCGTTTGGATTTTCCACCAGCAGACTTAGATAGCGATCGCCTGGATCTTACACATTTAAAAGTTTACACAATTGATGATGAAAGCACAACTGAGATAGACGACGGTCTAAGTTGGGAAAGACTTTCAGATGGGCAAGAACGCTGGTGGGTACATATCGCCGATCCCACACGCTGGTTAGAGCCAGAAGACGAATTAGACTTAGAAGCCAGAAAGCGCGGTAGTACAGTTTATCTGCCTACGGGAATGATTCCCATGTTCCCAGAACTCTTAGCAACCGGACCCATGAGCTTAATTCAGGGTAAGGTGTGTTGCGCTCTCAGCTTCGGGATAATTTTAAATCAAGCTGGGGCAGTGGACAATTATAGCATACATGCGAGTTTAATTAAACCGACATATCGGCTAACTTACGAAGACGTCGATGAAATGCTTGAATTGGGCGTAGAAGCTGAACCAGAAATTGAAGCGATCGCTCTTGGTGCAACTAGACGCAAACAATGGCGCTATGCTCAAGGAGCAATCAGCATCAACATGCCGGAAGCGATGATTAAAGTCAAAAATGACGAAATCAGCATCGACATATTAGATGATTCCAAATCGCGCCAACTCGTAGCCGAAATGATGATTCTTGCCGGTGAAGTTGCGGCACACTACGGTAAAACTAATAACATTCCCCTGCCTTTTCGGGGTCAGCCACAGCCAGAATTGCCTCCCGACGAAGAATTACTACTGCTACCAGCCGGATTTGTCCGCGCTTGTGCTATGCGTCGCTGTATGCCCAAAAGCGAAATGAGCATCAACCCACTGCGTCATGCCGGTTTGGGATTAGATACCTACACTCAAGCCACTTCTCCCATCCGTCGTTACAGTGACTTACTCACCCACTTTCAGCTAAAGGCACATCTGCGCGGTGAAGTTCTGCCCTTCACAGCAGATGAACTCAAAGAAGTGATGATGACAGTGACTGCCATCACCCAAGAATTAACGATGGTGGAAAGGCAAACTAATAGATATTGGGCTTTAGAATATTTGCGTCGTCATCCACAGCAAGTTTGGCAAGTTACAGTTTTGATGTGGTTGAGAGAAGATAGCAACTTAGCATTAATTCTTATAGAAGATTTAGGCTTGCAATTGCCCATGACTTTTAAGCGATCGGTAAATTTAGGCGAACAGATATTAGTAAAAGTAAGCCATTCCGATCCGCAAAAAGACGTAATTCAGTTTCAGGAAATAATTTATCAAGAAGCTCAGTCATCTATGAATTAAGACCTTATCACCTTACCTCTAATATCATGTCCGGCAAATCACACATATTGTAGAGACGTTCCAGTGGAACGTCTCTACGAGGGTTAGGGTGTTTTTATTACTGCTCATTAAGGGGACATGATATAACTTCTGTTTGTCCTTTAAATCGCGTTAGGATTAAAGAACTTTTAATGAGGTAATAATCATGAATGTATCCTTAACTTTAGAGCTAGAGCAGTTGATTAAAGATAAGGTTAATAGTGGTAAATATAACTCAGTTAGTGAAGTGATTGGTGAAGCTTTGAGATTGCTAGACGAACGCGATCGCGCTCATCAGCAGCGTCTAGCAGAGTTAAAAGCTAAAATTAGAGAAGGGATTGAAGAACTAGAACGAGGCGAAGGAATTGACGGTGAAGAGGTATTTGCCGAAATAGAGGAAGATATCCGGCGCGTTGAAGCCCAAATGACGCAAACAGAGGCTGCAAAATAATGAGTAGGTGTATTTTTGCGCCTTCAGCCAAGCTAGACTTTAAGGAGATTGCTAGCTATATTACCGTTCATAAAACCTAGACAAAGCTACCCAAGAGTAGGCATTGTTAGACAACTACGTTTGTAATCTTAGTCCAAAGTCCTAAAACTACTGGGATAAACGGCAATCCCACTATCCCA
>CASBQA010000329.1 GCA_949127635.1 Nostocales cyanobacterium PMM_0069
CGATATTGAGGTACTTCAAAACGATATTGAGGTACTTCAAAACGATATTGAGGTACTTCAAAACGATATTGAGGTACTTCAACACGATGTTTGGGTACGATCGCGAATTAAAGAAAGGTAACAGCAATGCCAATGCAGAGCCATGTTATGTTAATACGTCCCCTTGCATTTAAAAAGGCTACGCTTTTACGCCAAACAGCACTTAAAACAGTCGAATCCCAGTTAAGACGAGATACGGAATTCGTTTAATTCGGGTAGGATATTTAAATATTGAAGGCTGAAAGCGTTAAGTTTAGATTATTTATGCGTATTTCTTTAAGTTGGCTGCGGGAACTAGTTGAGATAAAAATAAGCCCGGAAGATTTAGCCGAAACCTTGACAATGGCAGGGTTTGAGGTAGAAGATATTGAAGACCGTCGCACTTGGGCTTCGGGTGTTGTTGTTGGCAAAGTGGTTGAGCGTCAACCTCACCCTAACGCTGATAAGTTGAGTGTTTGCCAGGTTGATATTGGTGCTTCTGAGACTTTAAATATCGTCTGTGGTGCTGCAAATGTCCGAGCAGATATTTATGTGGCAGTGGCAACTACAGGAACTTATTTACCAAATATCGATTTAAAAATCAAGCCTGCAAAACTGCGAGGTGTTGCTTCTCAAGGAATGATTTGCTCTTTGAAGGAACTTGGTTTACCGACTGATGTAGACGGAATTCATATTTTTCCTCAGGAAAATCTCAAATTAGGTAGCGATGTGCGTCCTTTGTTGGGTTTGGATGATGTAATTTTAGATGTCACTGCGACTGCTAATCGCGCTGATGCTTTAAGTATGGTAGGGATAGCACGGGAAGTAGCAGCGCTAACAGGTGGAAAGTTGACAATTCCGGAACCTGCTGAGGTGTCTGTTCCTCAAGCTGCGGGAAATTTAACTTTAAAAATCGATGAGACTCAAGCTTGTCCGGCTTACATTGGTACGGTAATTGAAAAGGTAAAAATTGCGCCTTCTCCTGATTGGTTGCAACAACGTTTGCGGGCTGCGGGAACGCGTCCGATAAATAATGTTGTGGATATTACTAATTATGTGTTGTTGGAATGGGGACAACCATTACACGCATTTGATGGCGATCGCTTGGGGGGAAAAACTTCCCAGGTTGGGGTGCGTTTTGCTAACGTGGGAGAATCTCTAAAAACTCTCGATGGTCAAACCCGCAATCTAAGTACCCAAAATTTGGTCATCACTGCTAACAATAAACCGGTTGCTTTGGCTGGGGTAATGGGTGGAGAAGAAACGGAAGTATATGATGGTACACAAAATATCTTTTTAGAAGCAGCGTTATTTGACTCTGTAGCAATTCGCCGTTCTTCCCGTAGTATTGGCTTAAGAACAGAAGCTTCTGGAAGATATGAACGAGGTGTAAACCGCGCTGAGTTGGAAAAAGCCATACATCGCGCTTTATCGATGATGGTGGAGATAGCACAGGGAACTATTGTAAATCAAGAAATTGCTGATACGCGCCCTGATCCTTCTACTTGGAGTAATGCGATCGCACTGCGTTTAGAGCGAGTTAATGAAATTCTCGGACCAATCGAGAGAAACGATACAACCGGAGAACTCCAAGCGCAAGATGTTGAGCGCATTCTCACTGCATTGGGATGTCAGCTAACTTCTTCTGGTAAGAATACTTGGACGGTAACTGTCCCCCCCTATCGTTACCGCGATTTAGAACGGGAAATCGATTTAATTGAAGAAATTGCCCGTCTTTATGGTTACAATAACTTTTGCGATACTTTACCAGATAAATCGGAAGCTGGTTATCTGCCTTTAGATCAAGAACTGGTACGCAAATTGCGAGCTTCTTTCCGTGCCGAAGGATTGACAGAACTAATACACTATTCTTTGGTGAAACCACAGACAGAAAGGCAAGTAGTCCTGTCAAACCCTTTATTTACAGAATATTCGGCGCTACGAACCGAGTTAATTTCTGGGTTGATTGATGCTTTTCAATATAACTTAGAGCAAGGAAACGGTTCGCTGAACGGCTTTGAAATTGGGCGAATTTTTTCGCGAGAAGAAGACGGTTTAGCTGAAGCTGAAGCTGTAGCTGGTATTATAGGAGGCGATCGCACTGTCGGTAAATGGTCAAGAAGTGGTGGTGAACAACCTTTAACATGGTTTCAAGCCAAAGGCATTTTAGAAGGTGTATTTCAGCAACTTGATTTGCAGGTAGAATATCAACCAGATAATCAAAATTCTCGCTTGCATCCAGGACGCACCGCGTCTTTATGGATACGCGGAAATCGACTCGGTACTTTTGGACAATTACATCCACAAGTACGACGCGAAAAAGGTTTACCAGATTCAGTTTATGTCTTTCAACTGGATTTAGATGTGCTGTTGGATTCCCTAGAAAGAGATGAAATACTTATACCGCAATTTAAAGCTTATTCTACTTATCCAGCAGCCGATCGCGATATCGCCTTTTTTGCACCAGTTAAGGTAACTGTTGCCGAAATTGAAAAAGCGATCGCCAAAGCTGGTAAAGATTTATTAGAATCTGTGGAATTATTTGATGAATATCGCGGTGATAATGTACCAAAAGGACAACGCAGTTTGGCGTTTCGCTTAATTTATCGGACAAGCGATCGGACTCTCACTGATGCTGAAGTCGAACCAGTACACAACCAAGTTCGTGAAGCATTAGTTGAAAAATTCGGCGTCAGTTTGAGAAGTTAGGTAGAGACGTTCCGCTGGAACGTCTTTATTTAGAAGCCCTGACGATTAAAATCGCGGCTACAGAAACAAAGTCCCTTCGGGTTCGCCAGTCGCCTGCGGAGGGAAACCCTCCCGCAGCGCTGGACTCACCGCCTACGCAGACTAATCTGAAAATAGGGTTTCAAACTTTATCTGGCAAGAGTAATAAAAGAGCGTTAGGTAGAGACGTTCCACCGGAACGTCTCTATTTAGGTGGAACGTCTGTATTTATGTTTAGACGTTCGGAACGTCTAAACAATTGCAAGTAATTTACCGAACATGATATTACTTAATTTAGACTTTTTGTAATTTTAGATGGTATATATATGGCAAAATATATAATGTGGGGAAGTTATTGCGAAGACGTTTTAGAAAAACGTGCGGCTCATCGTCAAGCGCATTTAGAGGGACTCGCAAAACAAAAAGAATCCGGTGTGTTGATTACGATCGGTCCGACTAAGGATGTAACGAAAGTTTTCGGCATTTACGAAGCTGAAGATGAAGCCATTGTGCGCGAGTTGATTGAAAATGACCCTTATTGGCAAAATAATATTTGGACAGAATATTTTGTTAAAGAGTGGATTCAAGCTTTTTGAATTGAAAATCAAATGAATGCGGAAGAATTTTTACAGCAAGGAATAAATCAGAATTCTCAAGGTGATTATCAAAGCGCGATCACTTCCTTTAATTCTGCATTGCAAATCAATCCCGATTTTGCTTTATCTTACCAAAACCGGGGTAATGCTTACTTTGCAATGGGTGAATATCATAAAGCGATCGCCGATTATCACTCCGCAATCAAAATTAATCCGGACTTAGCTGCCGAGATTAATTTTGATATGTCTATTGCCTACTATAATCAAGGTCTGACGCTTTGTGAACAAGGCGACTATCAACAAGCAATTGAGGATTTTAATTCAGCTTTGCTGCTAAATCCTAATTTTGCCGAAGCTTACAGCAATCGCGGTAATGTTCACTATCAATTAAAAGATTATCAAAGTGCGATCGCCGATCAAAGTCTGGCTTTGCGACTAAATCCCAATTTCATAGAAGCTTATCATAATCGAGGTAATGCTCATTATGCTCTGGCAGATTATCAAGAAGCCATTAACGATTACAACCGCGCATTGACAATCAACCCTAATTATGCTGGTGCATACTACAATCGCGGTCTTGTTTATACTTCCCTAAAAGACTTTCAAAAAGCGATTGCGGACTTTAATCAAACTTTAAAACTGAATCCTCTGGATGTACAAGCATACTACAATCGCGGACTTGTGCGTGCCACTTTGGGAGATTATCAAGGAGCGATCGCAGATTACGATCAAGCATTGAAGGAAAATCCCTATCTAGTTTTAGTTTACGGCTTTCGGGCAAATGCACGCTGTCAATTAGGCGATTATCAAGGTGCGATCGCCGATTGTAACGAATTATTGCAACTTCATCCCCATTTGGCAGAAGGATATTGTGATCGCGCTACGGCTCATCGTAGTTTAGGAGATTATCAAAGTGCGATCGCTGATTATGATCGCGCATTACAAATTAATTCAAACTTAATAGAAGCATACTATGGTAGAGCTATTGCTCGCGATGCAATGGAAGATTACCAAGGCGCAATTGTAGATAACCAAAAAGCAATCCAGCTTAATCCTAACTTTTCTCAAGCATACTGCAATTTAGGTAATGCTAGGCGCAACTTAGGTGATGAAGAAGGGGCGATTGAAGATTATAATTGTGCATTACAACAAAATCCCGACTTGATAGAAGCTTATTACAATCGGGGTTCTACCTACTTTGCTTTAGAAGATTACCAAAGAGCGATCGCCGATTACACCAAAGCAATAAAAATTAATCCACATACTGCTGCATTTTATAGCGATCGCGGTAATGCTCGCTATGCTTTAGAAGACTTTCAAGGTGCTATCGAAGATTACGACCGGGCAATAACTATAGATAAGGGCGTTGCCGAAGACTGGTATAATCGAGGTCGCAGCTATTCTTTGTTGGGAGACTTTCAACAAGCGTTGGAAGACTTAAATCAAGCTTTGTATTTACAACCGCATTTCGCATCAGCTTACATCGTCCGGGCTGATATTCGCCATAATTTGGGAGACATTGAAAGTGCGATCGCTGATTTTCAGAAAGCAGCCGATTTATATCAACAAGAAGGAAATACTCAGTATCATCAGCAAATTATTGACTTAATTCGCAATCTTCAGCAATAAAAAATTACAAAATAAAGACTTGGTGATGTTCGGTAAAATCACCCTTGTTTAGTATTCTTTTTTACTATTATAAAGAACATGAGCTTATTGCTCAAAATCAGTCAATCAAAACTTGAGATTTAACAAATAGTAATAAAATGAAGAAAGCGATTCAGAACATAGTATTTTCTGGTGTCAATATTACTTTACTTGCTGTCATTCCCTTCATGTTGAAAGCACCATCAGCTAACGCACAATCTACACAATCAGCGGTTGTTATAGATCCGCCATCAAATGTTAGAGTTAAACCGAATGGTGCTGTTATTTGTGCCATCAGATCCCAAGCAGCTATAGCTATTTATGATTATAAAAATGGATGGTACAAAACAGATGCTTGCGGTCGTTCTGGTTTTATTCATCAAAGCCAAGTTAGACTGCAAACAGATGGTGAAGATGTAAAAGCTTATTGTAATGTAACAGGCATCCAAACAGGACAGTTAGCCCTTCGGTTTTCTCCCAATGGAAAATCTAAAGCTGGGTTAAATAATGGAAATACAGTACTCCCGATCAAAACTCAAGGTAATTGGTCTTACGTGCGTGTCATATCTGGACCAAACAACAGAGTTAATGGATTAGAAGGTTGGGTAAATTCCAATTATATAGCTTGCCCATAAAAATTGTCGGTTGGGTTTTGCCTTTCAATCCCAACCGACAATTTATAACTTTATACAGTTGGTGTTAAGGAATTGGTGGTAAAAAATGGTATGTATGTAGAGACGTAGCAATGCTACGTCTCATTCATTTTAGGAGATGTTTAATGAATCCTAAATATTTGCTTTAATTTGATATCACGCGAATATTCCCCAATCCCTAAGGCTGACAATCATCCCAAGAGCGATCGCATAACTTTACATTAAGCTATGATTTACAAGCAAAGCCATACAGCACATAGCTAAGGTCTTAATGAAAGTAGCAGTCTTCAGTACAAAAGCCTACGATCGCCAGTTCTTAGAGGCTGCAAATTCTCGCAACGAACACGATCTAGTCTTCTTTGAGCCCCGTCTCAATCGCGATACCGCCATCTTAGCCGCTGGATTTCCGGCAGTTTGTGTATTTGTACATGATCAAGCTGATGCTGCCACCTTAGAGATTTTAGCATCACGCGGAACTCGTTTATTGGCGCTACGTTGTGCCGGCTTCAACAACGTAGATTTAAAAGCCGCAGCCGAGTTAGGAATTACCGTTGTCCGTGTTCCCGCTTACTCACCCTACGCAGTTGCAGAACACGCTGTAGGGCTAATTCTCAGCCTCAATCGCAAGATTCATCGCGCTTATAACCGCGTCCGCGAAGGCAATTTTTCTTTAGATGGACTCTTGGGATTTGACTTGCACGGATGCACCGTTGGGATTATCGGTACTGGTAAAATCGGTCAAATTCTCGCCCAAATTATGAAAGGATTTGGCTGCAACCTGCTTGCCTACGACGTGTATCAAAATCCTGAACTCGAAGCATTGGGTGCGAAGTATGTCGAGCTTTCGGAATTATTCGCCAACTCTGATATTATCTCATTGCATTGTCCCCTAATGCCAGAAACTCACCATTTAATCAACGACAAAGCCGTAGAACAGATGAAATCCGGCGTGATGCTGATTAACACAAGCCGAGGTGCGCTGATTGATGCGACAGCCATCACCAAAGGCTTGAAATCAGGTAAAATCGGCTCATTGGGTATGGATGTATACGAGCAAGAAGCAGACTTATTTTTTGAGGATTTGTCAAGTGCGATTATTCAGGATGACGTTTTCGAGCGCTTGATCATGTTTCCCAACGTTCTCGTTACCGGACATCAAGCCTTCTTTACCGAAAATGCCATCAGTAAAATTGCACAGACAACCATAGCTAGTATTACCGACAGTGAACAGAGTCGTACCTGTGTAAATGAGATTCGCGCCGAACCGACTAAGGTACTAGTTGGCGAACAAAAGTCGTAAAAGCTAGTTAGAAAAAAGGCGATCGCATTGTTTTTTTTGAGTCGTGCGATCGCCATAATCAAAGTGAAACTCAAACATAAAATCACTATTGCTGACCATTTTAGAAAAATGTTAAACCCAAGAATCGAAAAGAGGGTTAAGCTGCGTTTGCCCTGCTTGGTGGTCTACTTAATCAACTGATGCAAATAATCTTCCACAATCCGGAATGCCTCAGGACTGCCACCAGAAGTAGGATTACTTCTATAAATTACTTTATTCTCCTTCTTACCCAAAGTTACTGAAATAGAATAAGGATAATATCTTTGATTATTGCGTGCGCCATACTCTGCTGCTAAATTCATAAACCCACTTGTTTGAATCAATTTTTGAAGTTTATCCAACTGATAGCTAGTCAGTTTTTTATTTTTTGTTTGAGTAATGATTCTAGTGGGCACGGCAGAAATATCATTTTTGTATTCTTCTATTTTTTCAGTCCAATTTAGCTCGCATTTTTTTATTGTCATCAAAACGGTGGGTGCAGAATATTCGATCACCAAATTTTGTCCTTGACTTTCACACCAAGTTTTTTTTAAATCTTTGACTGTGATCAAAATAGTAGAATCAAAATATTTTACAACAGAGTTTTGTGCAATATCGGAAAAGTAAAATATGATTGCTAATAAAAATAATAATTTCATAGTGGCAGACAATAAATGTGAAATTAAGCAGTAATTAAACTCAACCACAGTTGACAAAATTTTTGATATCGAAGTTGCTAAATAAAAATTAATCTTATTATACCTGAGTTCAACATAAAAAAGTCTGAAAACTAAACAGAGTAAACTTTGTACTGCCAACAATTAGCTGCTTGACGGATAAAAGCATAGCGGCTTTTTAAAGAACGGAAATAGCTTTAACCAATGACGGTGAAAGTATTTCCAAATGTCTTTGTCAGCATCTATTCCCTAAAACTCTATCTTTCACTAAGTATTCTACTGATTCCTAAAAAATTTAATACCAACAAATATCACAATACAAAAATATTACCAGAGCGATACACAAGACCAGACAGCCCTTTCATAAATGCAACTGTGTCTTTTTTATAACCAAGTGTTAAAAG
>CASBQA010000330.1 GCA_949127635.1 Nostocales cyanobacterium PMM_0069
CATCCCCCCCTCTCCCCCTCCTATAAATCAAGGACTAGCAGATTTAGTCTGGGTGACACTTACGTACCCGGATGGCTTTCAAGCTTACATACACTTGTGCTGGCTTAATCCTGATAAACAGCGGCGTCTTGTGGTTGTGGGAAGCCTTGGTAGCTTGATTTTTGATGAAATGTCAACAGAAGCACCTTTGACGCTACTACATGGTGAGTTTGAGGTGAAGGTAAATCAATTTATACCTGTGAATCAAAGCCGCGAGGTGTTGGAAGTAAAAACAAGCGAATCATTGCGACGGGTTTGTTCGGGCTTTGTTAACTGCATCCTTGAGAATACTCCCTCAATGATTTCATCTGGCTGGGTAGGCACAGAATTGGTGCAAATTCTCACGGCTTTAACAGAATCTCTCTCTGAAGGTGGTAAATCTGTTTTTATTGAGATTGAGTAAGACGGTGTAATTAAACTGACATTTTGTAGAGACGTTCCGACGGAACGTCTCTAGGATTTATCTTAGGATTATCCAACGCCAGAATTCGGATGTCTAACGACGAGTTGTCCGCAAAGTGTCTGCACCGGAAGTATCTCGCACTTCTTGCCATATTCCTATCTCTTCGGAATCTCCCATTGGGGGAAATCTATGCTCGGATTTTTCTACTTCCATTACTCCTCTGGGAGAGGGAAAAATCTTTTCTTGAGAACTAATTTCCTCTATTTCTCTCTCCTCTGAAACCTCTTGATGTGCTGAAGTAGATAACAGCGAGACATTTATTAAGGGTAAAGCAATCGCTATTGTGGTGCCTTGGTTAATACCCGCACTATCAAGAGTAATCGTACCTCCCATGAGTTCGATTAAGTTTCGTGAAATCGCCAGTCCCAGTCCTGTACCTTCAAATTTACGTGTGCTTGCATTATCTGCCATCACAAAGGGGCGAAATAGCTTATGCTGTTGAGCCGGATCGATGCCTACACCTGTATCTGTAACAGTGATAATCACCTGGGATTGACTAAAACTATTTTCGATTTCTGTGGCGATCGCAATGCTTCCGATTTCGGTAAACTTAGTTGCGTTGCCAATCACATTAATTAAAACTTGTTTCAGTTTGGCTGCATCTGCCTTAATTGCAATTACTTCCTGTCCTAAATCAATTTTTAATTGCAAGCCTTTTTTTTGCACATTTACTGATTGTAAATTAATCACTTCTTGCAATAATTTTCGCAAGTCTATCGGTTCTGTGACAACTGAAAGCTTGCCTTCTTCAATTTTGGAAAGATCGAGTAAATCATTAATAATTCCTAACAAATGAATTGCGGCTTGATCGGCATGTAAAAGATACTCCATTTCTTCTTCACGGCTATCGCACATCCCATCTTTAACTAGCTGAACACAATTAATAATGGTATGAAGTGGATTTCTCAACTCATGGGAAGTTGTCGCTAAGAACTTGCTTTTGAGATGATTAGCGGTTTTCGCTTCTTTCCAAGCTATTTCTAACTCTTCTGCCCAAGCTTTAAGCCTTTCTACCATTTGGTTTAGTGCTTGCGCTAGTTGATTAAATTCTCGAATTTGAAAGTTGTGGGGAACTAATTCGGCGGAATGGTGGCTGTTAAGATTTAGGGCATAGTCTCGCAATTCTTCTACGGGACGTGCTAAGTAACGACCTAGATACAAGGATGCCAAAACACTCACGGTAATTAAGCCAAATGTTAAAGCGAGTAGAATTAGTTTGATTTCCCCAAGCCCAAACAAAGCATTATCTAAATCTGTAACGGCTAAAACAATCCATTTTTGCTGCTGTTGATTTGTAATTGGATTGGGAATAGCCGTGTAACCAGCTACTAATTCTTTTTCTTCTCCTTCTTTGAAATATAAAGTTACAGAATCTCGTTTCCCGGCGATCGCACGTTTCAATATCATTTTTAGCCGAGAAGCATCTGGATGCTGTTTGATATTAGTGCCCACTCTTCCTGGCAGTGGGTGTGCTAAAATTGTCCCATCTTCGGCAATTACTACTGTAGAGCCTGTTAATGAACCCCGCTTATTTTGTATTTGTTGGTGTAATGCTGCCTTAATTCTTAAGGTGTAATGCAAGTTACCAAATGTATCGTAAACTGGGGCAGATAAAAGTAATTGCAGTTGATTTATTGAATCTTTTTTACCAGTTTTCCCTAACAGTGATGGTGAAATTGCCTCAACTTCAATTTCGTCATTAGGCAAAGGTAATTTTAATTCGGCTAGTGATTCGTCACCACAAGTACTAGCAATAATGTTACCGTTTCGCAGATTTGCTAATTGAATACATTCTATGTGGGTTGGCAATTGCTCTGCGATCGCTTTAATAAATTGTTGCGCTTCCCAAGGAGAACCAGACTTAATAACTGTTGTTTGACTGGCAGTTGACAAGTTAGATTTTAGCGCAGCGATCGCATCAACAATCTTCTCCCCTTTAATCTGAGAGCTTTCTGTTAAGTTTTTCCTGGCAGTTTCTAATAGGCTAGAACGTGCCTTATTTAATGCCACAATTTCTCCTGCTAATAAAACTGGAACGAACAGCAGTAAAATTCTTGACACTAAAATTCGACGGAAAGATGATTGACTGGGTTTAGCCATCGACAGTCTCACTTTGAAGAAAGCAAACCAAAATAGTAACGATATGGTCTTAAAAAAGCTAGATGCGACATTTTGTCAATTTATAACAATTTTCTTTCTAGCTATTAAAAGTAACAAATCAGGAAATTCCAAAAAGAAACTTGCTATACAAAAATGTGTGCGATAGTAACTATAACAGAATTTGTTACAGATAGATACACTTGTGAAATAAAGCAAAAACTATTTTGCTTTTAAGAGTGAATTTTTTGATAATTCACATATCAACAAGAAAAATCTCAAGAAAGCAAATCAACTTAATGATGCAACATCGTCCTCATACCACTGTTGTTATGGCAATGAGTGCAGATGGCAAAATCGCAGATGTCAGGCGATCGCCTGCTCGATTTGGCTCCTTAGCTGATAAAGCACACCTGGAAAAGCAAGTAGCTGCCTCTGATGCCATTTTGTTTGGTGCTGGTACTCTTCGGGCTTACGGTACAACACTTATAGTATCGCATCCACAACTGCTGCAACAAAGAACACATTTGGGTAAATCTGCCCAGCCAGCTCATATAGTAGTTACACACTCAGGCAAGCTAAATCCGGAAATTAGTTTCTTTAAGCAGCCAGTTAAACGCTGGTTGCTCACTACAACAGCAGGAGCGCTGTTTTGGCAAAGTAGAACAGAATTTGAGCAAATTTTAATTTTGGAAACACCAACAGAAAAAATTGACATTTCTACTGCCTTACAACATCTGACAAATCTAGGTATAACACGCATAGCCGTACTCGGTGGTGGCAGTTTGACTGCTTCCATGCTGGAATTGAATTTAATTGATGAATTATGGCTTACTGTCTGTCCGCTGATTTTGGGGGGTGCTAGTGCGCCCACACCAGTAGATGGTATAGGATTCTTACCACAATTGGCTCCCAGATTGCAACTACTAGAAGTTCAGACTGTTGACCAAGAAGTATTTCTGCACTATCGGCTGCAACGATTAGTAGATTAGATTACCTGACTGAAATGCCCCAATGCCCCTCACCGTAAACGGCTTGTCATTACCAACATTCTTCCTCTATACGTTTTGTCCTGCCTCAGACTTAAGTAGTATCGGCTAATAGCACAAGTCCCTTGAAACGGACTATTAAATGTAGGAATGAGCGCAAAAAATCGCGAATTGTAGGGGTAATTCATGAATTGCCCCTACGAAAATTCACTCTTTTTGGCGATTTTTTCCGTAAGTCCTGAAATGGTTTGAGTCGGATTAATCCGACTTTAGCTATGAGACTGGGACTTAAGTCCCAGTCGGTTGTGGCTGATAAACAAGGATTTAGAGATGTTGGTAATGACCAGCCCCCTTAAAGGGGCGGGTGTGGGG
>CASBQA010000331.1 GCA_949127635.1 Nostocales cyanobacterium PMM_0069
GAACAATGGTAATGCAAGGGTTTTGGGTGATTGTATCCTTTTTTCTTGCACTTAACAAGACGTATAACGTTTACAATCCCCACAGTATTACCTTTTCCTACTTTGTCAGCAAGCCCTATATAGGGCTTGCTCACTATTCCATGCAACGAGCTACGGTTTCAGACCAGGATGCTCGGGACATGATGCTCAGAAAATCCTATTCTCAAACCTAAACTCAAACGCAAGATGAAAAGGCTGCTGGTCGTCCGGTTCGATTGGTGCGAAGCGCGAACACAGGTGGTGTCTCTACGAGAAGCTCGCCGTTGCTAAAGCCTCTCTTAGAGAAGGCATCGCGCATATCCACCAAAGCTGCCAAGCTACTATTTAAGAAATTAGTTAAAGTTTTAGAGTGAATTTATTTATGGTGTCTTTTATGCGGTTACGCTCACTCACGCTTGTTTTCATTTGCTGTGTCATCGGGGTTCTTTCGTGGGTGTTTACTCCGCCCGCTGTAGCGCTGACACAAATTAAACTATTCGACATTTCCTATCATGAGTGTCCACCAGAACTGGCAAAAGGAACTGTTACCAGTAGCGGTTCTAGAGCTGCTAAGTGCTTTATTGTCACTGGTAAAGCTCAGAATGATACTAACAAAACAGTTTACGATGCAGATATTTTTGGGCGCATCTATGATGTTAACGGCGATTCGGTAATGCAAAATCGTACCCGTCTTGGTTCAATTGCGGAAATACCATCAGGTATAAGTGATTTTGACCTGAGAATTTCTGTACCTGCGAATCAGCCTACACCATTGCAGCTAAAGCAGTTTAAAGCTGCTGGATTTAGCGGTCAAGTCCGACGTTAATAGGTTGAAGTAGTCTGGGCTGGTTAGCCCAGACTGAAAATCTTTGACTTTAAAATGAGGCAAACTGCAAACTTTGTGCCAAACTAACAAGACCACCACCCACAACCTGAAGCAGTATAATCGCTAACATTGGGGAAAAATCCATGCCGCCTAATGGAGGAATGATTGAGCGAAAAAGATTCAGATAGGGGTCGGTGATCTGACTCAAAGCAGAAAATGGTTGATTGTACCAGTTGACGTTGGGGAACCAAGTCAACAAAACCCTGATAAGTAGCAGGGCGCCATAAATCTGTACGAAAGTAGCCAGAGTAGTAACCAGTAAATTCAAATTCATGGATGTGTCCGTTTTCTGCTAGGTGTCACGCATCGGTCTTAATAGTCAATTACCCACCACTGAGCGGAGTACCGCAGAGCGTGAGGGCTTGTATCTGAACTCCACCGCAATTCCGAAAACCTTTGTAGGATTTCACCTTTGGCTTCAACGCTCGACACATTAGGGTGCATCGACAAGGCATCGGTACTCATCTGAGGACAGGTAGGGTGGAGGACTCCTGCTGTTTTAATTGAGCCTGGGTCATGGTGTGTGCGGATTGTTTTAACATATAGCACAAGTGGTATCTCCACATTAGCTTTTTTAAGAGCGGCGCACTTACCCTGTCTTGATTAGACGTTAGCGAAGCTCATCGCTGCGCGAGGCTTGATCGCTTATTGACTCAGTAGAGTTAGTATTGACATTTAAGAGCTGCTTGCGGACTTCATCAATTGTGGCATTGAGCTGGGCAATTTTATCTTCGAGCGATCGCCTTGCCGTTTCTATTTCCATACCTTCATTTTCTGCGGCTTTCATCTGATGCCGTTTCAAAATATTTGTTTTTTTAGCTTCTGCTGTTCCATTTGTCAGTTCCGAGTCCTCTTGTATTAATTCAAGATCGCGGCGTTGAGTAATCAGGGCACCCACAACACCACCAACTACGCTGCCGACAATTGCCCCAGCAAAAAAACCACTCGCAAAACCATCACGCTGACTCATATGTTTACCGCCTTGATGAAACGCTTTGCATCTCCCAGTTATTGCACCTAACTGTTATAGCTGCATACTAGCTTAAGTCCCAAAGATGCGATCGCCTGCATCTCCCAATCCCGGTACAATATAGCCCTGATCGTTGACGGTTTCGTCAATTGTGGCGGTGTAAATTATTAAACCCGGATAAGCAGCACTTAATTGTTGCAAAGCTGGCGGAGCAGCCACCACACAAACAATCCGTGTCAAAACCGGATCGACACCCCGATGTGTTAATTCTGCCATCGCTGCCATAATCGATCCTCCCGTTGCTAACATCGGATCGGTAATTAACACTCGTGTTTGGGGGTCAAATTTTTCTGGCAATTTGTTTAGGTAACACGAAGGTTGCAAAGTTTCTTCATTTCGCACCAAGCCCAGATGATAAATAGAAGCCAAAGGTAGCAACGTCTGTGCTCCCTCTAGCAATCCTAAACCTGCCCGGAGAATTGGCACCACTGCGATGGGCATCTCTGGGTCAATCAAAGTCGCAGGACACGAAGCTAAAGGACTCTTAACAGTTGTTTCTAGAGTTGGCAACCACTCCCGAGCAGCTTCATAAGTTAACCAGCGTCCTAACTCAGTCATCGCAGTGCGAAATAAAACTGAAGGTGTTGCAGCATCACGAGCGACTGCCAGCCAGTGTTTAATTAAAGGATGGGGCGGAACATAAATACGCAATTGGAGCGTCATAACTCAATTTTTGGCGACTATATACTATATAACAACTGAAACCTATAATACTCTTTCCGGGCGTACCACTGAAAACTAAAATTACATCGACAAAATTATTGCAAGTTTTTTTCAATACTAGTTGACATTTATTCTCAATCAAGCTTATATTGTTCTCAAGTGTTCTCCTCTCTTTAAGGATCGACAGACGGGATTAGCCAGCAATATAACGGCTCGTCCCTCTTTTTTTTTAGGAGGGGGAAAGGGGAAAATCTTTCTTTTTACTTGTCTCCTAGTCCCTCCTTTAGTGAGTTACGCTACACTTTACATTGGTAAAAATTTGGAATTTACGAAGTTTCATGCAACCAACCCCTAGTCCCCAATCCCTAGTCCCCATTCCCTCATTTGATGTAATCGTCATTGGCTCTGGAATTGGTGGTTTGGTGACAGCAACTCAGCTAGCGGCGAAGGGTGCTAAAGTGCTGGTGCTGGAACGTTATCTAATTCCTGGTGGTAGTGCTGGTTACTTTGAAAGGCAAGGCTATAAATTTGATGTTGGAGCGTCGATGATTTTCGGGTTTGGCGATCGCGGCACCACCAACTTATTAAAACGCGCTCTTGAAACTGTAAATGTCAGCTTAGAGACAATTCCCGACTCGGTGCAGATTCATTATCATCTGCCCGACAACTTCGACCTAAAAGTTGATCGAGTTTATCATAAATTTTTGCAAAACCTGACTGCCAAATTTCCTCACGAAAAAGAAGGAATTCGTCGTTTTTATGACGAATGTTGGAAGGTCTTTAATTGCCTCAATCGCATGGATTTGCTGTCTCTAGAAGAACCTCGGTATTTATTGCGGTCATTTTTCCAGCATCCATTAGCGTGCCTCGGTTTAGCTAAGTATCTGCCTCAAAATGCCGGAGATGTAGCACGACGCTACATTAAAGACCCGGAATTATTACAATTTATCGATATTGAGTGCTATTGCTGGTCGGTGGTTCCAGCGGACATGACACCGATGATTAATGCGGGAATGGTGTTCTCCGACAGGCATTATGGAGGAGTTAACTACCCTAAAGGTGGGGTGGGACAAATTGCTCAAAAACTAGTTGAGGGTCTAGAAAAAGCTGGGGGTGAAATTCACTATCAAGCCAGAGTGACAAAAATCATTCAAGAAAATCAACGAGCCGTGGGCGTGCAACTGGCTAACGGTAAAATATACTTGGGAAAACGCATAGTTTCTAATGCTACACGCTGGGATACGTTTGAAAATTTACTACCAGCAGAAGAAATCCCAATAAATGAAAAAAAGTGGCAACAACGCTATAAAAAATCGCCCAGTTTTCTTAGTTTGCACATGGGAGTAAAAAATTCGGTGTTGTTGGGGACAGAATGCCATCATATTTTGCTGTCAGACTGGGAAAAAATGGGAGATGCGGAAGGGACAATTTTTGTTTCGATTCCCACTCTGCTTGACCCAGATTTAGCACCCACAGGCTATGGTATAATTCACGCTTTTACGCCGCATTGGATTGCAGATTGGCAGAAGTTATCAGCAAGTGAGTACGAGGCGAAGAAAGAAGAAGCAGCGTGGGGAATTATTGACCGCTTGGAGAAGATTTTTCCCGGAATAGAAGCGGGATTGGATTATTTAGAAGTGGGAACACCGCGATCGCATCGGCGCTTTTTAGGTCGTGTTGATGGCACTTATGGACCAATTCCCCGACGTAAGTTGCGGGGTTTATTGGGGATGCCCTTTAATCGTACAGATATTCCCGGACTCTATTGTGTGGGGGATAGTAGTTTTCCGGGTCAGGGTTTGAATGCGGTGGCGTTTTCGGGGTTTGCCTGCGCTCATCGCATTGCTGTAGATTTGGGGTTAGATTAAGCCTTCAGCAAATCTTTTAGCAGACCCGGAATTTACATATTTAGATAACCTAGACTCAGCATCGACGATTCCTAATAGTTCCATCGGGCATAATAGTATCTTTGAACCAGACATTATTAAAGATGGCATTTCGAGCATCTTTGAAGTTGGCTCCAGTCACATAGGTATGGCAGAAATAAGCTTCAGTCAGATCGGCACTGCTCAAATTAGCACCGCTCAAATCAGCACCCCGGAGTATAGTACCCTGCAAATCGGCACCACTCAAGTTAGCCCCACTCAAATCGGTTCCATCAAGATTAGCTCGCCACAGAACAGCCCTACTCAAGTCAGCCCCACTCAAGTTGGCTCCTTGAAAATTGAAGTGGGACAAACCCAATCCACACAAGTTAGCTCCGCTCAAATTAATTTTGGTGCAGTCAATAAAACCTCTCAAGTTGGCATCTCTGAGGTCAACCCCACTCAAATTAAGACCGCTCAAAGTCCTATTCTTTGGAGTCCATATAATCTTGATTCCAGTAAAATTTCTTTCCCCAGCAGCATATTTTTCCAGCAACTTTCTGACACTTATTCTTTTCATAACCTATATGCCACATTACAGCAGTTCTCATGTATTTGAACCACAAATAAACACATATAAAGGTGCCATTGACAGTAGGAGCATCGTCATCCCTCAAATCAGCGTTAGCTTAACCTTTTCCCCCCTTGGAAAACCCGGCATTGCTGAATTGATGTATGAATCCGGATGTAAAGACGTTCCGGCGGAACGTCTCTACAA
>CASBQA010000332.1 GCA_949127635.1 Nostocales cyanobacterium PMM_0069
AAGGGGAAAATATTTCTTCTTTCTTTTCTTTACCTTTTCCCTTTCCCCTTTCCCCTTCTTTCAAATCCCAGTCCCTCGGCGACGAATAAGAACGAGTCTTAACCCCAAAATGGCTTCTGGTTTAAAATCTTCGACACTGGAACTCCTAAAACGCTTTAACCGAGCGTTTCCCCAGTTTTATGAGCAATTTGTTAGCAGTGAAATTCAACTGCAAAATTTGCGGCTAGCCTACCGTCTTTATAAAACCAGACGCGCCGTTATTGAGTTGAAACCCGAAGGTAGCAAAAGTGCCCTGCATTTTGCCTACCGCAACCAGTCTTTTCTCCTCAGCGATATTTTTGGTGTGCTGGCAGCTTATGGGCTGACTATCCACGGTTTAAGTCTATACGGTCAGATCCGACCGCCAATGTTGGTTTTTATGAAACTGTTGGTGTCTCGTGGCAGTAAAGCCCTGACGGAGAAAACCGCCGAAAACGTCTGCCGTGCTGTTCGGGAGGCTTTAGGAGGGCGGTTTGAGGTAGAAGAAATGCTAGCAGTAGAATTCAACCTCGATGCCGGCTTAGAACAAATACAAACCGAATTCTATGTCGATCCGGTCTTTCATCTGCCTGCCTTAGTTATTGAAGCTGATAACCAACCGGGATTATTCTACAAAGTGATGTACGCCATTTGGCAGGAAGATTTGCTGGTGGTAAATGCTAATTTACTGGTTTGGCGCGGACGTACACGCCTTATTCTTTACTTGTTAGGGCCCAATGAAAGCCTGATTCCTGAATATCTAGGTCACAAAATTGCCGAAGGGGTGCGACAGAGGTTAATGGGAAAATGAAAAAAGTTAGGTTGTTGGTTGTTAGTTGTTGGTGGATAGTTGTTTTAGTCACCACTATCTACTATCCACTACTTACTATCCACTAACCACTATCTACTATCCACTAACCACGAACTCGCTCGTATTTAGTCGCGCCCGCCCTTAAGGGTACGATGGAATTATGGCAAGGATTGAAATATTGGGCGTTCCACACGCATACGAGCTAACGGCTCCCACGACCTACCCCCATGCTTTAGTTTTTATCCACGGTTGGCTCAATAGCCGTGGATACTGGCAACCTGTGATTTCTCACTTATCAGTTGATTTCCAGTGCCTGTCTTATGATTTGCGTGGCTTTGGTGAGTCTCAGCCTGAGGCAAAAATTGATTTTAGTCGCGAAGACACATCTAGTTTGAGGCTAACTGACAATGACCGTTGTAGAGTTGGCTATCCGTTCGATTCTGTTTATACTCCAGCTGCCTATGCTCAGGATTTAGCAGTTCTTCTGCAACAGATGAATATTAACAGTGCTTGGCTAGTTGGTCATTCTTTAGGAGGCACGATCGCTCTTTGGGGTGCAGCACAAATGCCCGATCGCGTTAAGGGTGTCATCTGTATTAACGCAGGTGGTGGAATTTATCTCAAAGAAGCTTTTGAGCAGTTTCGCTCAACAGGTCAGCGGCTTTTGCAAATCCGTCCGAGGTGGCTGTGTCAAGTACCTTTGATTGATTTACTGTTTACTAGAGATACTGTGGCACGTCCTTTGGATCGCTTTTGGGCACGTCAAAGGATGATTGATTTTGTTGTGGCTGACCCGGAAGCTGCTCTAGGAACCCTTCTAGACTCAACAACTGAGGAAGAAGTTAACCGCTTACCCCAGTTGGTATCCAAAATTAAACAACCAGTTTATTTCTTAGCTGGTGCGGAAGATAAAATGATGGAACCGAAGTATGTTCGCCATTTAGCTAGCTTTCATGCTTTGTTCCAATATTCTGGTGACAATGTGATTGAAATTCCTGATTGCGGACATTTGGCAATGTTAGAGCAGCCGGATGCGGTTGCCAATCACATCCGGTCAATAGTCAGCAGTTAGAAGTCAATGGTCAATGGTCAAAGGTCAATGGTCAATGGTCAATAAATCATGAAAATCTCTTCCCCCTTCCCCCTCTTTTTTTTGATATAAATCCATGACCTGGGTAAGCGAGAGTCTTGATTGAACGCTGAGGGTAAGTGGCGATGTATGACCAAGGGCTAGATGCTCTGAGGCTGTACAGCCTATCATGGCGGCGTTATCGGTGCAGTATTTCATTGGGGGAAATAACACGCGCAGGTTACGCTCACAGGCGGCTGCTTGTAAATGTTTCCTCAAACCGCTGTTAGCGGCTACCCCTCCACCGACGGCGATAATTTTCAAATCGTAGTCAAGAGCACAGGCGATCGCTCTTTTGGTCAGCGATCGCGCTACGGTTGACTGAAAACTCGCCGCAATATCTGCTACAGGCACTTGCTCGCCATTTTTCTCGAATTGTTGCACTAGTCGCTGTACTGCCGTTTTTAACCCGCTAAAACTCGAATCATACCGATGATACCCCCCACCGGGTAAGGAAACTTTTCCTTCTGGCAAAACAAAGGCTTGGGGATTGCCTGACTGCGCCAGTTTATCAATCATCGGTCCACCGGGATAGCCCAACTTTAACAACCGCGCTACTTTATCAAAGGCTTCACCTGCCGCATCATCGCGAGTTTGTCCTAAAATTTCGTATTCACCACAATCTTTCACATAAATCAAGCTTGTGTGTCCCCCGGAAACCAGTAAGCTAAGAAAAGGAGCCTTGATAGTTGGCTCGCTTAAGTAAGTCGCGTAAATATGACCTTCAAGGTGGTGAACTCCTAAAAATGGCTTATTGTGTACCATTGCCAGGGTTTTGGCGGCAGTTAACCCTACTAAGAGCGCTCCCACGAGTCCGGGGGCACAAGTTGCGGCAATTCCGTCGATTTTTGCCCAATCTAATTTTGCTTCTTCGAGGGCTTGGGCGATCGCCTGATTTATCGTTTCTAAATGCTGGCGGGATGCTACCTCTGGTACTACCCCCCCATACTGCTGATGAACCAGAATTTGCGAAGCAACAATACTACTACAAACTTGACGATTGTTTACAATTGCTACGGCGGTTTCATCGCAGCTGGTTTCTATCGCTAAAACGGTTGCCATGACAGGATTATGCTGAATTAAGACTTGATGTCGAAGCTTTAACTTTTATTTACTTAAACTTTACTCGGTTCCCAGGCAAGAGTATGATGACTTCCTAGTAATGCTGATAAACACCGTACAAGCCGCTTCGTTTTGTACAAAAAACTTTTTGTTTCGTAATAAAAGGAAACAACCCAATGAGACGATTGTTTACTTTGGTTTTGGCGATTTGCCTGATGTTCAATTTTGCGCCGCCAGCAAAAGCATTAGGGGCTGACCTTGTACCCTGCAAGGACTCTCCTGCTTTTCAAGAACGGGCAGCAGAAGCGCGTAACACTACATCTGACCCCACCTCCGGGGAAAAGCGATTTGAGCGTTATGCCCAAGCTTTGTGTGGTCCAGAAGGTCTACCTCATTTGATAGTCGATGGTAGTCTTGATCACGCTGGTGACTTTCTAATTCCCAGCATTCTGTTCCTGTATATCGCCGGATGGATTGGCTGGGTGGGTCGCTCCTATCTACAAGCCATCAAAAAAGAAGGTGGCGACGTGGAGAAAAAGGAAATCATCATCGACCTGCCAATAGCATTACCTCTGATGCTGTCAGGCTTTACTTGGCCTCTATCAGCCGTGAAAGAACTGCTTTCAGGCGAATTGACAGCTAAAGATACCGAAATCCCGATTTCGCCTCGCTAATCATGATTGGCAATTTCATCTATTTTGGAGAATGATTCATGCAGCAGAATTATTTCGTTAAATATCTTTCCCTCGCACCAGTTTTACTTTTCGTCAATTTATCTTTGACCGCGATTTTGCTGATTTTGTTTAACAACTGGTTCCCCGACCTACTTTTCCATCCGTTGCCATAAACGACGGAATTAAAGAGTTTTGTTAGCAGTTAATAGTTAGTAGTTAGTTGACTACTAACTATTAGTTGTTAGCAATTTGACATAACTATGTAGGGTTAATTAACTTTTCTAAACTTAAGAGTTAAAAATCATATTTAGACACAATTATTACTAATAATAAATAATTAAGCATCTTATTTAGAGGCAAAGACAAAATATGGCGCAAGCAATAGACGCATCAAAGAATAATCCTAGTGATGTTAGAAATCGCGAGGTTGTCTTTCCAGAATGGCGCGATTCGCAGCGGGGAAATCTAGAAACGCCGGTTAATTCTTCTCCATTGGTCAAGTGGTTTATTAATAATTTACCCGCCTATCGCCCAGGTATAACTACCTTCAGACGAGGGTTAGAAGTCGGTATGGCTCATGGTTACTGGATATTTGGTCCCTTTGCCAAATTGGGCCCCCTGCGGAATACAGATAATGCCAACTTAGCTGGGTTACTAGCAACCATTGGCTTAATTGTTATTCTTACCGCTACCCTTTCCCTGTACGCTAATACCAATCCTCTCCCACCAGTTCCCACCGTCACTGTACCAAATCCTCCAGATTCTTTTAAAACGAAAGAAGGCTGGAGTAACTTTGGGAGTGCTTTCTTAATTGGTGGTCTTGGTGGTGCAGTAGTTGCCTACTTTGTGGCTTCCAATCTCGAATTGATTCGAGGTTTATTCGGCGGTTAATTTAGTTACTAGTCATTTGACTAATAATTGAGATAAGGACACAAAGGAAAGGTTAACTTTTTCTTTGTGTCCTTTATTTGTTGGGGTGATAAGCAATCAGATGTGGTTTAGTGTTAAAATAAAGCAGCAGCGATCGCATTTACAGCAGTCTCAAAATCATCATTCACGATTTGAATATCAAATTCTTCTGCGGCTTTAATTTCTTCTTGAGCGCATTGCAGACGACGAGCGATCGCTTCAGATGAATCCTGCCCACGATTGCGTATCCGTTGCTCTAACTCTTCAAATGAAGGTGGTAGAATAAAGATGCTGAAGGCGCTAGGGAAAGAAGCGCGGATTTGTCGTGCCCCTTCCAACTCAATTTCTACCACAACCGTCTTACCGTCGCGAATTTGCTTAAGTACCGCTTCACGAGGAGTGCCGTAATAGTTACCCGCAAATTCCGCCCACTCTAGGAATTCACCTTGATCAACCAATTGTTCAAATTTGTTACGGCTAATAAAGTAATAATTTTTGCCGTCGATTTCTCCAGTCCGGGGAGAACGAGTGGTTACGGATACTGAATAGTATAGCTCCGGATAACGTTGTAGAAGCGATCGCATGAGTGTGCCTTTGCCGACACCACTCGGACCTGTTAAAACAATCAGCCTGCCTAGAGGGGGGCATTCTTGGGTAGTAGCACCATTCTGGATGGATAAAACTTGCATCATCCGCTCAACTTGTGAATTAATCGATAGTCATTATTAAAACGAGTATAGACTAATGAACTAGTAGCATGGCTGACAGAAAACTTGTCTAATTCACATATTACTGCTGATATGGCGCAAATAGGGGTGGGGCTTTCAACCCACCCCCAATCAATTATCTACAACTTGAGGCTCGCGGGAGACTACAAAGCGATTTGCTACTGTTTCCGGTTGAATCGCCGAGAGAATCACATGGCTGGAATCTGTGATAATTACAGCTCTAGTCCTGCGACCATAAGTCGCGTCAATCAGTTGACCTCTGTCCCTTGCGTCAGTAATAATTCGCTTAATGGGGGCAGATTCTGGGCTGACAATAGCAACTACTCGGTTGGCAGACACGATATTGCCAAAACCGATGTTGATTAACTGAATCTCCATAAAAAAACTTATGCCAAATACAGTGTGAGAAGCTTATTAGTAACTTCTTTACATGTTATCTATAAAAAATGGGAGTTACAACGATTAAATTGAAGCCAATAAGCGTTTTTAAATTATCACTGCTTTTTTTTAGCTATTTATGCCCAAATACTACTCAAAATACTTCTAAAGACATAGGCAAAGCAACACTAACACAAGCTATTGAGTTAGTCGTTAAATTAAACCAGGACTTACGCACTCGTCAGTTTCTTGTTGCCAAGTTACGCAACTTATTTTCACTCCTTATGTGCCTTAGCAAAGTTATTGAAGCTGAAAACGGATGACACAGACAACAGCCATCGCGGACGCAATTACCAATCTGGCGGACGCAGAAAACCGCTTCGGGTTCATTCGCATTGAGGATGAGCGGTTTTTCCCGGAGTGGTGCGCGGAACTGCCAGAAATTAGTGATGGGGATAAAGCCGGACTTGATGTCCTGCGCCGCAGGTATCTTTATCACCGTGCAGGCGGAAATTTGCTAGAAGGGACAGTAATGC
>CASBQA010000333.1 GCA_949127635.1 Nostocales cyanobacterium PMM_0069
ATATTATTAAACCTATAAATAAAGAACATATTAGCCAAATGATTAAAAGTTTTCAGGCTATATTTACACGAAAATAAGTCTGGTTAGAAAAACTTAACTTCTCTCTCATAAATATGTCTCTAGGCAGATAGTTAACGCTATCTGCCTATTTCCACTTCCTAATCGCTTTCACCAAAAAAGGCGGTAATTAATGTGCCAAACAACCTTTGCTCCCTAAAAACACCACAAGTTGACTTTTCATCTCTTGGTAACTTGCGAATACTTATGGTGGATGACAATATCGATTGCCTGTATCTGGTTCAAGTTATTTTTGAAGATTATCAGACACAGGTAAAGACGTGTAAATCGGTGGATGAAGCTATTGAAGCGATAAAAGAATCAAAGCCAGATGTTTTAATCAGCGATATCTGTATGCAAGGCAAAGATGGTTATTCGCTGATCCGCTCTATCAGACTCAAAGAAGCCTTAGAAGGAGGGTTTCTTCCTGCACTTGCTCTGACGGGTTATGCACATCCGCAAGCGCGTACTAAAGCTTTGGAAGCTGGGTTTCAGGAACTTATTCTTAAGCCTTTTGATGCTGATCAGCTTGTTGCAGAAGTGGCAAAACTTACACTATTACGCTATTCATCTACTAACAAACAAACATTTTCATTCAATTCAGTGTCAGTGATGGAAACTTATAAACAAGTTTCAATTAACACTAAAAAAGTTGTGAATTGCCAATGTATAAACTAATTGAGAAAAATTAATAATCAGAAAAATTTTTTTTGTTCAGATTATTGTATAATCGGGAGAATAATAAATCATATGGCTCTCTTGGTTTTCCGGAGTTTAGGAAAACTGACTATTAATTGCAAACGTATACTAACAAGTAATTCCCCACTCCCCAAAACCTGGGTTGTCTACCAAAAGTACACGAGAGCCAATTTTATTAAGGGAAAATTAGGGGCAAACTTAGCATCATTTGTCACGCAGTCGCACCCATCAGATCATGATCTGCTGCATAAATCCCGATTGCCCAAATCCCCTAAATCTTGAAGGAAAGAAGTTTTGTCAAACATGCAGCACTCCTCTCGTGCCACTGTTGCGAAATCGTTTCCGTGTAATTCGAGTACTTTCAGATGAGGGTGGATTCGGCAGAACCTATCTATCAGAAGATATCGATAAACTTAACGAACACTGCGTCATCAAGCAATTAGCACCAAAATTCCAAGGCAGTTGGGCACAAAAAAAAGCAATGGAGTTGTTTCAAGCAGAAGCAAAACGACTGCAAGAACTCGGAGAACATCCGCAAATTCCGACTCTATTAGCTTATTTTGAGCAAGACGGCTGTCTATATTTGGTGCAGCAGTTTATCGATGGACACAATTTATTAAAAGAGTTGCAGTTACGGAAAGGTTATAACGAGCAGGAAATTAAACAAATATTGTTAGACTTATTACCAACCTTGAAATTTATCCACAATCGCGGAGTCATTCACCGAGATATCAAACCCGAAAATATTATCCGATCTCAAAGTGATGGGCGATTAAATTTGATAGATTTTGGCTCTTCAAAACAGTTAACGGCAAGAGTACAAAATAAAATTGGTACTTCAATTGGTTCACATGGCTATTCCCCAATTGAACAAATTAGGGATGGAAAAGCTTATCCATCTAGTGATTTGTTTGGTTTAGGTACTACTTGCTTTCATCTGCTAACGGGAATTTCTCCTTTTGGGTTGTGGATGGAATATGGGTATGGCTGGGTTACAGATTGGCGGCAATATTTAAAAAGTCCGATTAGTAATGAATTGGATTGGATTCTCGACAAGCTGTTAAAAAAAGAGGTTCAGCAGCGCTACCAATCAACTGATGAAGTTCTCAGAGATTTAACTCAAAAAGAGTTACTGCAACTACCAGCAGCAAATCAATACTCGGCTGTAAAACCACCACCAACTCAAGCACCATCTTTACCAAAACAATATGTAATACTAAGAAATTTATTTTTGACAGGTGGTGTGATTGTGTTGTTGGGATTAGGAGATGTTTGGTATAAGCATTCTCGCCGCTTAGAAACCAGCTTATCCTCTAGTTTGAATCAACCAAACGTTAATCGTGATAGTCGAGAAGCGATTTTAAGAGATCCTTCACCACTTAGCTTCGGGAACTTTTCTAATTCCGAAACATTCAATGGTTTTCATAACTCGGTTTTGTCTGTCGCCATCAGCCCAGATGGTAACACTATTGCCAGTAATAGCGATCGCGCTATCAAAGTATGGAACTTGGCAACCGGAGAGGAAATTTATACACTGATTGGACATTCCAACAGGGTTAATGTCCTCGCTATCAGCCCAGACGGACAAAAACTAGTTAGTGGTAGTGATGACAATACTATCAAAGTGTGGAGTCTTGATACGGGCAGAAAAATTCGCACTCTCAAAGGACATTCTGACTCAGTTCATGCCCTAGCCATCACCGCCGACGGCAAGACTCTTGTTGATGGTAGTGATGATAATACTATCAAAGTGTGGAATCTCGATACCGGCAGAAAAATTCGCACACTCATTGGACATTCATTCTGGGTTCGGTCTGTCGCCATCAGCCCAAATGGTAAAATTCTTGCCAGTGGTAGTTTTGACAACACTATTAAACTCTGGAATCTGGCAACCGGTGAGGAAATTCGCACCCTTATTGGGCATTCCCAAACCGTGACATCTGTCGCCATCAGCCCTGATGGTAAGATGCTTGCCAGTGGCAGTCGCGACCAAACGATCAAATTGTGGAATCTCGATACCGGAAAGCAACTTCGTACACTTTCTGGGCATTCCAAAACAGTCACATCCCTTGTCTTTAGTGCCGATGGCAAAACCCTTGCTAGTGGCAGTCGCGACCAAACGATCAAATTGTGGAATCTTGATACCGGAAAGCAAATCCGCACCATGAACGGGCATTCCCAAACTGTGACATCCCTTGCCCTCAGTCCCGATGGCAAGACCCTCGTTAGTGGTAGTGAGGACAATAC
>CASBQA010000334.1 GCA_949127635.1 Nostocales cyanobacterium PMM_0069
AGCATCGATCACACGTTGGCGTAGATCGGTTGAATAGGGGGCAGGCATAAGCATAAGTATTTTTACTGTTCTTATAGCTTATCAAAATTGTAGTCTACTCAATTGAAAACCGCTGTAAATAACAGGAATATAATATGACTAAATATCTGCGTTTTATCGCCAGTACGAAGACTAATGGCAATGTTATCGACAATGAGTTTAATAATATAAAGTAACGCTAGAGGCAATATGCTCACAAACGTGGTTAAAGTAACATGAATTAAAGTCCAGCCAGAAGAACTTTGCCAAACTAATGCAATTGCACGTTTAATTTTCAGCATTGAAATGCCCTATGGCTAAAGATTTCTTCAATAGAGTAAATTTGCTCCCGTTAGATAGATGCTTGCTAATTTACCCATACGCAGAAATTTGTCGTTTGGCAGTATAATTAGTCAAACTTTATACTAAATTCATAATTGTTCCTAAAATCATGAAGAAAAGCCAGCTTCACGTGGGATCGACTGAATATAGCTGACTTGCAAATCAAGTTTGGCAAAGCGATCGCAAAAAAATAATACTCGCCTATCTCATTCTCTCGCTAAACTTATGTTAAGCAAACGTCCAGTTTGCTCCTCACAGAACACTTTTGCTCTCTTGTTAAGTAACTGGCAAGAGGGCTTTTTTTATATAAAGGGGAGTAGGGGAGTGGGGGACAGGAAGAATTAATTCTTTTTCCCTTTCCCTTTTCCCCTTTAACCTTTTCCCCTCTTGTTTTCCCATTACCACCTAAAAAGAGTGTTAACCTAAATCTCGGCTAAAATTGTATCTACCAAAAAATGAAGAAACGCAAAGCTTTGCTATTTAAGGTGCTTACGGTGCTGTTTGCGGCAATGGTGGCAATTAGCGTCGTTACCAGTTACAGTAATCCTCTACAAGCTTCGTCTGTGGGGAAAGACACGCTGACGTTGATTACCTCACCTGATTATCCCCCTTACGAGTATTACGATACCAAAGGAGGCGATCGCAAAATTATTGGCTTTGATGTCGATATTGCGAATACTATTGCCAAAGAACTCGGATTTCAGCTTAAGGTGATGGAGTCGGATTTTAACGGCTTAATTCCCGCACTGCAAGCAAATCGGGCTGATTTTGTGATGGCAGGGATGACTCCGACTCCAGAACGCAAGAAAAACGCCGATTTCTCGATTATCTATTACCAAGCCAAAGATACCATTGTCGCGCCGAAAGGTAGCAACCTGAAGCAACCGCAAGACTTGGCAGGTAAAACTGTCGGTGTCCAACTGGGGACAATTCAGGAAGCAAATGCGAAGAAAATTGCCCAAAAAGTTACAGGTATCCAGTTAAAACAACTAAACAAAGTGCCAGAGGCGATTCAAGAAATTAAATCACGGCGAATTGATGCGGCTATTGTTGAGGATACCGTGGCGAAGGGTTTCGCGCAAGCTAATCCTGATTTAGAATTTAACTTGATTCCTTCAGAAGAAGCAAGTGGATCAGCGATCGCTTTCCCGAAAAATTCTTCTTTAGTTGAACCTTTCAATAAAGTTCTTCAGCAAATGAAGGATAAAGGTGAAATACAACAATTAGCTACCAAATGGTTTTCCCAAAATACTACTGCATCCTCATCACTACCCGCACCCAAAACCGGATTAAATCTCGACTTTACCAGAATCCTTCCCGACATTCCCTTTATTCTTCAGGGAATACCACTAACTCTTTTGTTCACTTTCTTGTCAGTATTTTTAGGTTTAATTTGGGGGACAATATTATCTTTATTCAAAATTACCGACATCAAGCCCCTGACTTTATTTGCTAATGCCTACACCTCTGTATTTAGAGGCACTCCGCTGCTTTTACAATTGGCTTTGGTTTACTACGCAACGCCTCAACTTACAGGTTATGATATTTCTGCATTGCAAGCAGGTGTGCTAACCTTTACACTCAATTCTGGGGCATATATGTCAGAAACTATCCGGGGAGGAATTCAAGCAGTAGACAAAGGACAAAGTGAGGCAGCGATGTCGATGGGTGTTTCTTACTGGTTGATGATGTGGGATGTAATTTTACCCCAAGCTTTGAAAAACATTTTACCAGCTTTGGTGAATGAAACTATCGGACTATTAAAAGATTCCGCGTTGGTGTCAACGATTGGTGTGGTGGAAATTCTACGCAGCGCTCAAATTATCGGTGCAAATAAATATATCTACTTTGAGCCATTATTATTTGCCGGTTTGATTTACTATGTTTTAGTCATGGGTTTGACTTTTGGCGCCTCCGCTTTGGAAACAAGATTAAGACGAAGTGAATAATTTCGTAGTGAGCGCTAAAGCGCTCTTCAAAGCTATAAAATTTAATGGCTAAAGCCATTACTAAAAAAAATATGAATCAAGCAGTAATTCGCACGGAATTTCTCTATAAATCTTTTGGGAAACTCGATGTGCTGAAAGATATTTCAACGGAGATTTATCAAGGTGAAGTAGTGGCTATTCTTGGTCCTTCGGGTTCGGGTAAGTCTACTTTTCTCCGATGTATGAATTTATTAGAACGTCCGACTAAAGGACGAGTTTACTTTAACGATCAAGAAATTACTCAGCCGAAGACAAATATTCTCAAAGTTCGCTCTTCTTTGGTGATGGTGTTTCAACACTTTAATTTATTTCCTCACATGACGGTGCTGCAAAATGTCACTTATGCACCGATTAAAGTGAAAAAAGTTGATAAAGAACAAGCAAAACAGAAAGGGCTAGAGTTACTTAATAAAGTCGGTTTGGCAGAAAAAGCGGATGTTTACCCATCTAAATTATCAGGGGGACAAAAACAACGAGTTGCGATCGCTCGTGCATTAGCGATGGAACCGGAAATGATTTTGTTTGATGAACCAACCTCAGCTTTAGATCCAGAAATGGTCAAAGATGTCTTGGAAGTGATGAAGGGTTTGGCACAATCGGGAATGACGATGGCAATTGTGACCCATGAAATGGGATTCGCTAGAGAAGTTGCCAGTCGAATTATGTTTCTCGATCAAGGAAGTCTGGCAGAGGATACTACACCAAGCGAATTTTTCCAAAATCCGCAGTGCGATCGCGCAAAGCAATTCTTAGAAAAGATGCTTTAAAATTAAACGTAGTAAGCGCTGAAGCGCTTTTTTTAAGCACTAAAGTGCTTACTACACACAAAAACTCTAAAGGCTGACTGATGGAGGTAAAAGTACGCTATCAATTACATGAATAACTCCATTGTCAGTTTCGATATCCGGCTGAACGACTGTGGCATCATTCACCTTGACACCATTTGAGGCATCAATTTTGACATCGGAACCTTCAAGCGTCGTGGCTTTAGTGAGCTTAACGACATCAGCTGCCGTGACTTTGCCAGAAACCACATGATATTCTAAGATTTTTCTCAGGGTGAGGATATCTTGAAGCAGTGCTTCGACTGTTCCCGATGGCAACTTAGAAAAGGCATCATCACTTGGCGCGAAAACAGTGAATGGACCGGGACTCTTGAGTGTGTCTGCAAGACCAGCAGCCGTAACTGCCGCGACTAAGGTGGAGAAAATCCCTGCACTCATGGCAGTATCAACAATATCAGGCATAATTTTGATGCTATTTGTGATAAATTGACAAAAAACGTCAAACATCCTCTAGCCTATGTCGGAAGTAGATTTACACTCTCTATCGGTGGGAGGAAATCGCCAGGTTTTTTGTAACCCCTGCTACTGTTGTTTTAAACAATTTTGTCTCTAGCGCCGTTAATTCCCTTACATATGAGCTAGTTGGGACTGTTAGGCGTTCAGGGAATTGAACGTGCTCTGACTTTATTGATCGTGTGTAAAACCCCAACCGAAAAGTCGGTGGGGATGTAAGCAAAGGCTGAATGATGGGGTTCGATACGCTATCATTTAACACTATCCGCGTTGAGTCAATACCCCGCATGTTTCAGGAAATTCTGTTTCCTAGTTACAAGCCCCATCCCACTCTTTGGGTGGGGCAGTTGACATAATAGCCAAGTATCCCACAAACAAATTACATATTTGAGCTAAACTCAATATGAACGAGTTACAAGCAATTCTTAACGCCTTCGACGAAAGCCAAAAAAGCGGTGAAACCTCATATCTCGCAACTGTAGTAAACACCTTTGGTTCAACCTACCGACGTCCGGGTGCGAAAATGTTGATGACAAATACCGGAAAAATAATTGGCGCAATTAGCGGTGGTTGCTTAGAAAATGATGTTTTTCAACATACTCGCGAAAACATGCACTTCTTGGAACCAATTGTAGTTACCTACGATAGCACTGCCGATGAAGATATTGTCTGGGGATTTGGGCTGGGCTGCAACGGCGTTGTGCAAGTACTTATCGAACGCTTGGATGTAAAAAGCGAACTTAATGCGATCGCATTTATTGCCCAGTGCTTAAATCATCAACAGCGCGGCGTTATCGCTACCGTTTTTAGTGTAGAGGATGCGCTGAATGTCAAAGTCGGCTCACGCCTAATTCTTAATTATGACAATACTGTAATAACTGATATTGAACAAGCCAACTTAACAAAACTTCTTATTAAAGATGCTCAAGCTGCTTTGGATAATCAACTTTCAACAGTCCACAAGTATCAATTATCAGGCAGCATAGAAGTATTAATCGAAGTCATCCAACCATCAACACAACTGATTGTATATGGTGCAGGACGCGATGCAGTACCTGTAGTTAAGTTTGCCAAAGCATTAGGCTGGGATGTTACAGTAGTTGATTGTCGATCGCATGAAGCAACAAAAGAGCGATTAGCGATCGCTGATAAGGTGATTCTCACGCGTCGCGAAATTGTCCACAAAGAAATAACTATAGATGAAAATGCGATCGCTGTGGTCATGACACACAATTATCTCGACGATTTAGAAATTCTGAAAACGCTTTTACCATCAAGAGCACGTTATCTAGGTATTTTAGGTCCCAAGCAGCGCACAGAAAAACTACTTCAAGATTTACAAGCAGAAAAAATAACTTATAGCAAACAACAATTAGAGAAATTATACGCCCCAATTGGCATTGATACAGGAGCAGACACCCCCGAAGAAATAGCCCTATCAATCATCGCCGAAATTCAAACAGTTTTAGCAAAACGTAGTGGAGGCTTTTTAAGGAACCGTAACGAACCAATTCATCAACGACATCACATAAATTGAATTGTTCTTTCGTAGTAAGCATGAAGAGTGCTTAAAATAATAAACTTTCAGCCGCATGTACTGCCACAGCGATCGCATTGTTGACGGCAGTATCTTTCTGTTCTAAGATGACATTTTCACTCTTTGTGCGTTGGGCAACTACACCACAAACAGCAGCAGATGCAAATTGATATACTCCCGCCATCTTAAAAAGAGTACCACATTCCATTTCATAATTTAAGACATTTAAGCGCCGATATTCTTCAGTGATCCCATCAAGCGATCGCATTAAATATGGATTCGCTGAATCAGTGCGTTCCTGTCCTTCATAGAAAGTATCTACCGATGCCGTAATCCCCATATAATGCGAAATCTCTAATTTGTGTGCAGCATTAACCAACGCTACCGTAAGAAACGGATCAGCTGCTGCGGGATACTCCACAGGCGCAATATCATTTGCTGCACCTTGCCGACATAATGCCGCACTGCTAATTACAATACTACCGACAGTTACATAAGGTTGAATTGAACCGCAAGTACCAATGCGAATAATTTGCCGAATTCCTACTTGCACCAACTCATTCACCACAATACTCAAAGAAGGCGCACCCATACCACTAGTAGCAGATAAAACGGGACGATTATTTGGCAAATATCCTAGATAACTATAAAGTCCGCGATTTTCCGACAACAAACGCACATCCTGCAAATAAGTTTCAGCGATTAAGCGAGCGCGTTCCGGATCGCCAGATAATAAAGTTATGCTGGGAGGCTGTGAACCCAAATCATCTTGCCCAAAGCCAATGTGATATAAACGGTTACTTGTCGTCATAGGTAGATTATATAGCACGTAGTAAGCAAGAAGATCGCTTCCAACGGGCACTAAAGTGCCCACTACGAGATTAAAAATAATCAAAACATAAAAAAAGGCAGACCACATAAGTCTGCCTTTTCTATTTCCGTCTTATTATTATGTCTGTGGGCAAATAGAAACTAAATTATCTAAAAGCGCGAAGGGGGTGGAAGACACCCCAACAAAGTGGTGATTAAATCAACTTAGCCCAAATTAAGAGCCTTTTGATTTTTGCGTTTGAGGAGGAGCATACCACCACCTATAGCCAGCATTCCGAAAACAAGGCTAGGCTCAGGCACAGTGCGGAAAGAGTGGTTATCGCTTTCAAATCCACCCGCTCCTTTTTGGGAAATCACAATTTTGTTGAAGTATTCATTTGCGTTATCTGCAAAGAACTGAACGTAGCCATTACCTTGATAGTATGTTTTGCTTCCGGGTGCTGATTGCATAGAACTATCACCTGCCTTTGGTCCTAGATGCTGTTCAGAGTAGAGGGCAAATTTACCTATGTCCGCAGTTTCAAAGCTCTTGATCAGGGTGTCTCCCTTGAAGAAGGAAAGAGTATTACCAGGGTGAGCAGCACCCCAGTCTAAACCGAAAGATTTTGTCAGACTCTCTAAGTTAATTGTGACAGAGCTATCAGAGAAAACTTCCAGATACTTGGAGGTGTTTTTCTCGCCATGTGAACCAACTGGTGCCCAACTGTCGGACTTAACTTTGCTTGTGCCTTTTGCATTACTAAATGAGTACTGAGCAAATCCAGTAGTTGGTGCTGTACCTTGGACTGTTTTGCCTTTTGCGTTTACTGTATTATTGAAGTCAATCGTCATTGCGTTTTTGTCTTTGGTATACGCACCTTGATTGGTTTCTCCCTTAGGACTTGTAGTACCTGTACTCATGGTAAAGGACATAGCGTGGGCAGCATCAGCGTAGGAGAAGGAAGCGATCGCAGATAAAGATAAAGCAGCAATTGAGGCAAATTTCCTGATAAACATGATTTGAAGCTCGTGTCGTTTTCCGTGTCTTGAACCAATTATCTGATGTATTAGTTACTCAAAACAGGATATATTTACTGAAATGTTATTTTTATTTAAATAGACATAAATTGTGACTGATTTAACAGGTTTCAGATAAAAACCAGTGATTTTACTTTGACAAACGTGAAGATAAATAAGTTAAAGTAATTAAGATTTGTGAAGAAACAGATATTAATAAAGAAGTTGTGTACTTGTCCAACGTTATTTTTAAGGAGTGATGAAGCAAAGAGAATGTTTTCTCTGTATAGGGTGGCTCTAAAAAATGTAACGAGGGTGAATCAGGCGATCGCTTTTTGACAATAGTAATCTCTGAAAAAAAATATAGAGACGTAGCACTGCTACGTCTCTACAAGGTTCTGGATAACGCGTATTTAATTATTTGTTATATGTAAAAATACGGTTGAGGGAGTAGACGCACCCTGACAAAGTTGTAATTAACCGAGTTTATCCTAAGTTGACAGACTTCTGATTCTTGCGCTTGCGGAGGAAAACACCACCAACAGCTAGCAATCCTAATGCTACACCTGGTTCAGGTACTTTTGCAGTACGGAATGTATGGTTGTCAGATTCAAAGCCACCGCCAGTGGTCTGAGAGATTACAATCTTATCAAAGCTATCATTCTTATCTTTTGAGAAGAACTCGAAGAAGCCATTCTTTTCACCACCATTCTGATAGCTAGCTGCAACAGTCGCAATGTTGTTCAGAAAGCTATAATCATACTTTGCAATTTCTTTGCCTACGTTAAAAAATGTTAAAGTATTACCTGCACTCAAAGCACCTGCATCAAAACCAAAGTAAGTGAAAAGGTTACCTTTTGTGCTTTGAATGATGGCATCATTACCTTGGAAAACTGCTAAATAGTTAGAAAGGTTTTTTTCTGCATTAGCACCAGAAGGTGCCCATTTGTCTGAGTAAATACCAGTTTGTCCAGAATAAGGTGTTGTGGAAGAAGTACCTTGAGAAAAGGAATATGTTACCTGATCTTTGATCGGTACTTCACCATTGTTGAAATCAAACGTGGTGTAATTTTTATCGTTTACTTGTTTAGAAAAAACACCTTGGTCTGTAACTGCACTATCACGGTAATTACCAGCATCGTAGCTTAATGTGAGAGCGTGAGCTGAACCTGCGTAGGAAATGGAAGCGATCGCACTTAAAGATAAAGCAGCAATTGAAGCAATTTTTTTGATAAACATCATGTTTGGCTCTTGTCGTTTTCCGTGTCTTGAGCCTATTATGTGATTTAGTAGATACAAAAAAAAGGCTATATTTACGGAATTTGCTTTTTTGCTGGAATTGAAGAAAAATGTGACATATTTAACTACTTACCCAATAAAGTTCAGTGACTTTGCTTATAAATACGTAAAGATAAACAAGGTATACGAGCTAATATTTGTGAAGAAACGAATTATTGATAAAGAAGTGGTGAGTCTGTCCTTCGTCCTTTTAAAGAGTAATGAAGCTAGGGAAATTAGTTTTTGTGTTTCAGGAAAAGGCAGGTGGGGCAAATCTGCCAAAGACTTGATATTAAAGCATAATCAAACCTAGTCGGACACCAACACTTACAGCCTCGGTGCGAGACGAAACCCCTAGCTTCCCAAATATGGATGAGACATGAAACTTGACGGTGTGATCGGAGATATGCAAACGTTTGGCGATCGCTTTATTTCCCAAACCAGAACCGAGCATTTCTAAAACCTCTATCTCTCTTGGTGTCAATGTTTGCATCGGTGTGAGCGTCACTTTTTCCCGCATCGACTCTTTGAGAGTAAGCAACTCAAGAGCATCGGGGTGTAAGACAATTAAACCAAAAGCGATCGCCTCGACAGCCGCGATAATCTCTGACTCGGTGCTGCTATCTGGTAAAATGCCCCGTATACCAGAACGCAGCGCTACTTCTAAGTTGATGCTGTCAAGTTCGTCAGCAATAACGATAATTGGTGATGAGTATTGCTCCTCTTGCATGGAAAGCAATTTTTCCCAGACTGATTGTTGAAGGTTGCCGCTCAAATCTAACAGCACCACCTGTGGTTGTAATTGCCCAACTTCCCCCAAGAGTGCATCCAAGTCAGATACACTACCTACTACCGTCAGTTGAGGATTGCTTGTCAGCACAGCTGACAAACCTGCCCGCACTACGGGGGAAGCTGCAACTACCATCACCCGAATCATGTTACCTCCACAGCAGTTTTCCCATCTGACAACACAGCATAAAAAATGTATTGTTGCCCACCACGCAGAACTTGTAATGGTAGTGATTTACTGTCGCTTTGATTGAGATAGTTGCTTAAATCATTGGGTTGAGAGAATAATTGCCCTGAAACCCCAATCAACACATCACCAACTTGCAAACCAGCAGTTTCCGCAACACTTTGAGAATGCACTGACAAAATTAATAAGCCTAACCTGCGTTTTACCAGTACAGGTTGTAAAGTCACCCCCAGCTTTCGACGATTTCCATCCAGAAAACGCTTGACAGTTGAGCTTGATATTGCCACAGCCAAATTGTTGGCAATCATGGTATTAATTCCGATAACGTGACCGAGAGAATCGGCAAGTGGACCGCCAGAATTGCCAGGATACAATTGAATATCAGCCATTACCAAACGCTGGTTATTTGTGTGGATAATACCGGTTGTGACTGCACCACTCTCACCAAAAGGATTACCCACTGCTAAGACTAATTCACCTACTCGTAGCACATCTGCATCGCCGATGGTTGCGGTATTTAAGTCAGTGGCGGCAATTTTTAAAGCTGCTAAATCTTGCTGTGGATCGAAGTGTGTCCGCACTGCATCAAATATGCGTCCATCTGACAATTCGACAGTTGTCTTGTTGCTGGTAGCGACATGGGCATTAGTGATGATTAAGCCGTCAGGTTGCCAGATGACACCGGAACCGCTTCCTAAAGAACCGCTACGCACTTTGACAGTAATATTACGTAGTTTAGCAGCTAGGAGTGCTAATTCATCAGTTATTGCTGTGATAATCATATTCGGGAAATTGTGATTTTTGAAATTGGAATAGTTACTCAACGGGTTTTTCGCCGATCGCGATCGCTATCTCTAGCAAAACTCCACCGCGTACAATTTGCACAGAAACAGTTTTACCAACGCGATCGCTATTATTCAGCAATGCCAGCACATCACCCGTATCGCTGACAGAAGTACCATCGAAGGCTACCAATACATCCCCAAGCAGCACACCTGACTTGTCAGCCGGTCCGTTTGTCTCAACATTGACGACAATCACCCCACCAGCAGAAGTTAAATTTAAGGCGCTTTTCAAGTTTGCAGGTAAACGTACAGGTTGCATTCCCAATCCCAAATAGCCCCGTGAAATGTGTCCTTTGGCAATTAATTGGTCAACCACCCGATTTACTGTAGAAGCGGGGATAGTTAAAGTAGTACCACGCCGCCCCGAAGTATTCATTCCTACCACGAAACCAGCAGCATCTACGAGGGGTCCACCTGCAAAGCCAGGGTAGAAAGTGATGTCTGGACGGATGAAGGAGTCAATATTACCACCGCTCATGCTTCGCCAAGCACCACTAACAACACTCACTGCACCCATAGCCGCTTTTAAGTCACCGTCGCTACTTCTTGCTAACCCAAGTACTAAATGACCAACTTTGAGTGTGGTAGCGTCGCCAATTTTTGCTACTGGGATTTCTACGTTTTGTAACTGAAAGACAGCTACATCGGTGCTGGAGTCATGACCCAAGATTTTAGCTGCAACTGTTCGATTATCTGTAGTGGTGACAGTAATTTCTTCATAGCGTTGCAGCGACTCGTCAGAGGTAACAATGATACCATCTCGCCAGTGAATTCCGCTAGGGGAAATGCGGGTGCCAGCGTTCACAGCAACAAC
>CASBQA010000335.1 GCA_949127635.1 Nostocales cyanobacterium PMM_0069
ATCAACTATGTCAACTACTATTACTGATATTGGCACTCTCATTACCCGTAAAATAGGAATTCATGGGGGCTGTCCAATTATTGCTGGAACTGGTGTCACAGTCCGTCGAATTGCTATCTGGTATAAGCAAGGTTTGAGAGCAGAAGAGATTGCTGCACGAATTGGGCATTTAAGCATTGCACAAGTTTATGCGGCATTAACTTACTATCATATAAATCGAGAAGAAATTGATAATGATATTGCTGAAGAACAAGCAGAAGCTGACCGGATAGAGTCATTACATAGAGCAAGCAGACAGTCGTGAGTCAAATTCGTTTGTATATGGACGAGGATTCTGGTGATACTGCATTAGTGCTAGCTCTAGAAAATTGGGGTGTAGATGTCATCACGACTTTAGGGGTAAACAGATTGAGCTTTTCTGATGAAGAACAATTAATTTGGGCAAAGTCGCAAGGTCGCGTTTTGTATAGTTCTAACATTCGGGATTTCTATAGTTTACACACAGCTTTCTTGACTCAAGAACAACCTCACTCAGGAAGGATTTTAGTACAGCAGCAACGTTACTCAATCGGAGAACTGATGCGCGGTATTTTAAGATTAGTTGCAGCTAAATCAGCAGAGGAAATGGAAAACCAAGTAGAGTTTATTAGCACTTGGATAGGGGAATAAACTTAATACTATAGCCAATCACTCACAATAAAAGAAAAATTTTCACTTGTGAGCCTGCGTAGGCAGATTTTGTTTGTATAGCCGAGCTAGTACCTTCGGTTGCCAAACAGTCGCGCAACTGGGGTACAATTTCAGTTGTCCGGCACTAAATGCGATCGCCAAAATATTTTCCAAACATTAACCTCCAAGATATAATTTCTAGATGTTTTCAAGTTGCTTATGAGCGGAATACCAGTGCCGCAATTCGTGAACTTAAACAGCGCTTAAGTTGAATAGATGTCTAGTTTAAAAAAAATTTATGTCCCAAAAGAACGAAACTACTGTTCTTGTTTTGGCTGTGTTAATTACATTGGGAGTTGTCGGCGGTGGTTTGTGGTTATTTAAAGACAGTATTATATCACAAAATCAATCGAATAATAATTCACTGCCAAATAATAATCAAGAATCAATTAAAGACCGAATTAGTTTTGGTGAAAAAACTTTAATAGCTCTTGAAATAGCACCAGCGAAAAAAGAAGGTGTAGAGGCAATAGCAGCGGGAAGTTATGAAAAAGCGATCGCCTATTTAACAACAGCTATTAAACAAAAACCTAACGACCCAGAAGCGCTGATATTTCTTAATAATGCCCGGATTGGCTCTGCAAAAAGCTATACAATTGCAACATCTTTACCCATTGGTAGCGATCTAAATACTTCTTTAGAAATTTTACGCGGTATCGCTCAAGCTCAAAATGAAATAAATGCCTCTGGAGGCATTAAGGGAGTGAGGTTGAAGGTAGGAATAGCCAACGATGATGATAATCCCGAAATATCCAAGCAAATCGCCACAACCTTAGTTAAAAATCAAGAAGTATTAGGTGTAGTTGGTCCTATTACCAGCGATACAACTTTAGCCGCAGGCAGTGTCTATACTTCTGGACAACTTGTAGCCATAACTCCCACGAGTACTTCTGTTAAGATTTCTAACTTGAGCCATTACGTTTTTCGTACAGTCCCCAGTGATTTCATTGCTGCCAGAAGTTTAGCCAACTACATGGTAAACAAGTTGCACAAAAAAAATGCAGCGGTTTTTTTCAATTCCCAGAGTAACTACAGCCAGTCGCTTAAATCTGAGTTTGTCTCATCTGTATCTTTAGAAGGTGGACAAGTATCGAATGAATTTGACTTGTCCCAAGCAAATTTTAGTGCGGCTAGTAGTGTAGAACAAGCCACTAAGCAAGGTGCAGAAGTGTTGATGTTAGCTGCTAACAATAATACTCTCGACAAAGCGTTGCAAGTAATTCAGGTTAGCGATAAACGGTTAGCTTTGCTGGGGGGAGATGATGTTTACACGTTGAAAACTTTAGAACTTGGACGTGAAAAAGCTTTGGGAATGGTGCTAGCAGTTCCCTGGCATATTGATGGCAATCTTTCTTCAGACTTTCCTCAAAAGTCTCGGCAATTGTGGGGTGCTGATGTGAGTTGGCGAACTGCTTTATCATATGATGCGACAAAAGCGTTTATTGCGGCTATAGAACTTAATCCGACACGGGAGGGGGTACAGCAAGCACTTACCTCATCTAACTTTTCTGCAATCGGTGCTTCTGGTGCGATTCGGTTTTTAGCATCAGGCGATCGCAATGCTCCAGTTCAACTTGTAAAAATCGCTCCCGGTAATCGTTCTCGTACTGGCTATGATTTTGTGCCAATACCATAATCTGCAATTAAAAAATAAAAATTAACCAATCGTTAACCTATAACCATCACTAAAATGTCACATTGCCTTTATGGACAAAAATTAAAATAAATATTATGTCCCAAAAACATCAAGCTAATGAAACAGCAGTTTTAGTTTTAGCTTTAACAATCACAGTCGGATTGATGGGGTGTGTGTTTTGGTGGTTGGCTAAGAATGGTCTTACCAGCAATATTACCAATAATCCATCCTCCCAAGTCCTACAGCCAAAAGGGGACACTTTTGCCCAAGTGCCAAAGGTTCCCTCTGGATTATTTAGCTATGGAGGTAGCACAACTTGGGCACCGATTCGCAGAGAAGTTGACCCACTGATTCAAACGGCACAACCGCAATTTCGACTACGCTACACCGATCCCATCACAGGCGCCCCTGGTACTACTTCTGGTATCAAGATGTTGTTGAATAACCAATTGGCTTTTTCTCATGCGTCTCGTCCAATTAAACCAGAGGAGTACCAACAAGCGCAACAGCTGAATATTACCCTAAAAGAAATCCCGGTGGCAATTGATGGCATTGCGATCGCAGTTAATCCCAATCTGAATATTCCTGGTTTAACCCTCGCCCAAATCAAAGACATTTACACTGGCAAAATTACTAACTGGAAACAGGTAGGGGGTCCAGAATTAGCAATTATACCCTACTCTCGGCGTCTCGAAGAGGGAGGCACTATCCAATTCTTTGAGGAAAATGTCTTAGAGAAAGAAAAGTTTGCCGCAAATGTGCAATTTATCCCCACTACAACTCAAGCTTTACAAGAAGTAGCGAAAAATCGAGGTGGCATTTACTATGCCTCTGCCCCGGAAATAGTCGGACAATGTACTGTTAAACCCTTGCCACTGGGACATAAATCAGATCAACTGGTTCCCCCTTACAAAGAGCCTTTCATTCCCCTTGAACAATGTCCGCAACAGCGTAATCAAATAAATGCAGCTGGCTTTAAAAGTGGTGAATACCCGATTACCAGACGGTTATTTGTGATTGTTAAGCAAAATGGTCAAAGCGATCAGCAAGCTGGAGAAGCCTACGTTAACTTGCTACAAACGGCTCAAGGTCAGGAATTAATTACAAAAGCTGGATTTGTCACGATTCGCTGATAAAGCAATGCAACTAAGTCGGTTGGCGTTAAAATTTATCGTTATGACAAGGCAGGGGGCAGGGAGCAGGGGGAAAAAGGATTTGAGCCTTGTTTACTTTTCTTCACACAGTTTGGTTTTATTGCGCCGACTTACTTACACTCTCAAATAGAAAGCACTTATCAAGCACTTATATTTAATTGACCTGCGCGTTCACGCTCTAAGGGAAAAAGGTAAGGGGGAAAGGGGTTTTAAACCTGTACAGGGGGAAAGAAAAGAAAAAAGTTAATTGCTTTGTTTCTTCTTCTCCGTCCCTTTCCCCTTTTTTCCTTTCCCCTTTCCCCCTCCCTAGAAGGTAATTTGCTATGTCCCAAAAAAACGAAACACCAGTTCTAGTATTATCCCTTCTGATTACAGTTGGGCTGATAGCTGGTGGGTTATGGTGGTTTACAAAAAAATCTGGTTTTAACTTGGGTAAAACTACAAGTTCTCAGTCGGAAAATTCTACTGATAATAGCAAAACGCCGCAAAGTTCTTTAGAACAACCAAGCGGCAGTACTTTTGCTTCTGTGCAGAATGTGCCCACAGGATTATTTACATACGGTGGTAGTACTTCATGGGCACCGATTCGATTGGCAGTTGATTCAGCAATTCAACGAGCACGACCAGAGTTTAGGCTGCGTTATGTAGAACCAAGCAGTGGCGAGCGCGGTTCTGGCAGTGGTATAAAATCTTTAATTGACGGTCAACTGACATTTGCCCAGTCTTCTCGACCAGTTGAAGATCAAGAGTTAGCTCGTGCCAAGCAGCGGGGATTCGATTTGAAACAAATTCCCGTTGCAATTGATGGTTTGGCGATCGCAGTTAACCCAAATTTAAATATCCCAGGATTGACTGTAGAACAGTTACGGTCAATTTACATCGGCAAGATCACGAATTGGAACCAAGTAGGTGGTTCTGATATCCCCATTAAGCCATATTCGCGCCGCCTAAATGATGGCGGCACTGTGGAGGTTTTTGTCCAAGACATCTTGGGTGGTCAAGGTTTCGGTAACAATGTGGAATTTGTTTCCACCACCACCCAAGCGCTGGAAAAAGTCAGCTTAAGTCTTGGTAGCATCTACTACGCTTCTGCCCCAGAGGTGGTTCCCCAATGTTCAATCAAGCCTTTACCGTTAGGGCGGACACAACAAAAATATATTGCTCCCTACCAAGAACCATTTGTAACCGCGTCATTATGTCCTGGTAAACGTAACAAGCTGAACATTGAAGCTTTCCAGTCAGGAAGTTACCCGATTACTCGCAATCTGTTTGTGGTAGTCAAACAAAATGGTCAAATCGAGCAGCAAGCAGGTGTTGCCTACGCCAACTTACTGCTAACCGAGCAGGGACAGGAACTGATTACCCAGACTGGGTTTGTCAAAATTCGCTGACACCTGCTATTGGTAGTAAGCGCTCACTAAGAGGGCTTTAGTTGACTCTATTAATAGACTCAGCTGGCAAGCAAATGAGATTATCCCCTTGGGTAAGGATTAAGCCGCGTTGACGCAACTTACCCATCAAGCGGGTGACGGTGACACGAGTCGAACCGATCGCGCTGCCAATTTGGGCATGGGTGAGGGGGAAGGGCAGACAATAGCCGCGAATCACATCGGGGTCGGTTTCGCTCATTGACGGCTCGCCATACTCCTCAATCAGTAATGTAAGGAATCCTAAGAGCCGATCAATTGTGCGCCGTTGTCCTAAGGCACTCAGCCACAGCAGCTTGCGCTGGTGCTGATACCTAAAGGCATCCATAACTTCGCGGCGGAAATGGGGCCAGTTGTCTAGGTCGTGCCAGTACATCCAAAGCACCGCAGTTTGGTCTACATGGGCGTAGGACTGGAGTGTAAATGGTGATTGGGCAACAATTTCAAATGGCTGTCCTGCCCCAACAAAACCCAAGAAAGCTTCTTCTGGAGTTCTGTTGATTCGTCGAGACGTTAGCTGACTTGCTGTCGCGCTAACCTGGGCGGTGCCTACCATGCGGATCGCACCCCTTTGCACCAAATACAGCAATCCAGGTCTAGCTGGAATGCGCTCATCTTTGCTAAAGGTGCGGCAGCGATAGTGTTCTTGAGCCCAATCAATAATTCGTTGCCAAGTCAGAAAAGGGCGTGATGCCTCAGAGAAGGAGGATGGAGATTGCATAGGTAACAAAGAGCGTTCGGCTGAAGACAAAGACGTCATAAAAAGGTGCAAGGAGTGTCTTTGTGTTGGTGATGTAGGCTTAACGCCTAACAGCGCCAGCCATCTTTAAAGATAGAAAGCAAATTACTCTCTACACTTTTGTTATAACTCTTACTGTACTATGATGGTAGTAAAGTTTACTTACTATTAATCAAATTTTGCACAATTCTCATTTTTCTCTATCTAGATTAAATTCTGTCTAAAGATAGATGACATAATAGCAACAATATGAACCCTTAAGGGTTAAATGGTAATCATTTGTGCTTCAATTGCTACAAGTAAGTAATAATACAGCAATTAAACGGTTAATTTACACTCACTTGCTAGCTTTAGTAAGTATTTATACTAGGGCAGAGAACATACCAAGTATAGATAATGATAAAATTACTCTATATAAAAGTAGAGATATCAATAGAATTTTATATATATCTGGGGTGGCTTTACAACTGTCAAAATCTCAGAATCGGAAAGGAATTGACATTGCTTGTGCGATCGCCTCTCATTTATCGTCGAACTGTGGCGACGAATTTATCATAAAAATTGTTCCACCAGGTTACATTCATTTTGTTTTAACCGATCCTATTTTAGCTGCTTGGTTACAGCACCTGGTTCAGGGTATGGG
>CASBQA010000336.1 GCA_949127635.1 Nostocales cyanobacterium PMM_0069
ACAACAATTTCTGCTAGTTCTCCCTGAAAACCTGTTTGCACAATTGACTCTAAGCTGACACCATAGGTGCCAAAGCAAGTACCCAATTTGCCGATTACTCCGGCTTGGTCTTTTGTGAGAAAACGGACGTAAAATCGGGTAATTAGTTCTGCCATTGGTACAATTTGGCAGTAATCCTGATGAGCGCAACTTAATAGGGGATTTGGGGTGGCTGTACTAGTTTTTAGAGCTGCAACTAAATTTAAAATATCTGAGCATACTGCACTGGCTGTTGCCCCAGCACCAGCACCGGGACCAAAAAACATGACCTGTTTTAGGGGTTCGCCTTCAACTAAAATAGCATTATAAACGCCGTTAATGCTGGCTAATGGATGTTCTTTGGGTAATAAGGTGGGATGAACTCTGATGGAGAGGGAAGGGGGAGTGGAGGGGGTGATTCTTTTGGCGATCGCTAACAATTTAATCACAAATCCCAATTTCTCGGCGTAGGCAATATCTGTTTTACTAACTTGCCGAATTCCCTCACAATAAACGTCTTCCAAGTTGATCCGTCCACCAAAGGCTAATGATGCGAGAATGGCTATTTTATCGGCTGCATCTAAGCCATCCACATCAGCTGTGGGGTCAGCTTCAGCGTAACCTAACTTTTGAGCATCAGCTAAAACATCGTTGAAATTGCTGCCTTCTGTTTGCATCCGGGTGAGGATGTAGTTAGTTGTACCGTTGACGATGCCTGTGACGGTGTGAATGCGATTTACGCTTAAAGATTGCTTTAAAGGTTGAATTACTGGAATACCACCACCTACGGCAGCTTCTAGCATTACATATACCCCGGCTTTATTGGCAGCTGTGAAAATTTCATCACCAAAACGAGCGATCGCTGCTTTGTTGGCAGTAACAACATGCTTACCATTTTCAATCGCTTTCAAGATAAGCGATCGCGCCGGCTCTAATCCACCAATCAATTCCACAACAATATCTATCGCCGGGTCATTGACAATTGATTCTAAATCTGTAATTAAAACATTTTCTGGTAATTCTACAGCACGGGATAATCCAAGCGATCGAACCCCCACCCGATATATTTCTATCTCTCGTAACAAGGGGTGACGTCCGTCCAAATCTTGCAACAACTGCACCGTACCCGTCCCCACCGTCCCTAATCCAAGTATTCCTAGTTTCACACAAACCTCCTGGGAGATTGGAAGCCCTGTGGCTTTAGCCCAGGGAGGAAAATCGACTCAGGCGCAAAGTCTGCCGGATAGAAGTTTCTATCCGGCGAGCTTTGCAGTTTTAACTGCTGTGAGAATTTAAAATGAATATGAGTAACCATCTTTTTTATGAGTTGCTAGACAATATTTGTGGCTGATACCTGATACTCTTCCTGTCTTAGTCACAATGTCAAAATTTCCTGTGGCACGACATAAAACACGACCAATATATTCGCCAGTTTTTTTCCCTTTAGTGACAACAGCTTTGATAATGTCTCCAGTTTGAAGACCAAAATGTATTTGTTTATTTGTGCGGTGACGACTTGGAAAACCGAATTTATCAGTCCCACACATTTGACGAGTACCATGTCCGTTAGCTGTAATCAACAATGGCTTTATTCCTTTAATATTGAGAATTGGTGTTGACTTACCGACACAAGCCGCATCTAACCAGTGTGTTTTTTCTAAATTCTGTTGACTGCGATTAAACTTTGTTAACCCACCGGAACCTGTTTCTATTGGTAATCCAGTTTCTTTTAATACGTTCAACAATGCGAATCTGGTTGTGTTAACTGCGGCTGCATCTGCCAATGGTCGTAAGCAAAGTTTCAAGATTTTCTCTAACCTTGTTTGGTCTTTTTTGAGGAACTCTTTAATATCCTTAGTCCCCTTTTTGGTGTTACATTTTTCGCAACTTAACGTTAAGTTTGTGATGGAATTGCCGCCCCCTTTGGCTCTTGGGTGAATATGTTCTACTTGAAAAGGAACATCCTTAATACCACAATAAGCGCATTGTCTGCCCCATTTTTCGAGTAAATACTCTCTCGTTTCGTAACCTTGCAAAGTACCCTGTTGATACTCCTTCCCTTGGATATCTGGGTTAGCCATTAGTTGCATATCAAAGCGTACTAATTCCTGACTGATAGCTGTAATTGGCGCAAGTTTACGTAACTTTTCAACCCAGGTTTTAGTATTTTCAACACGGCTTTGTAAGCTAGGTGCTAACCATCCCCAAAGACGGGTTCTATTTAAAAATCTTGGTTTACGGTATCTAGTTTTTCTAGCGCGTCTACCACGTCTTAGTTGTCGCCTAGATGTTAAAGCGTCTCTAATAGCAAAACCACGATGCTTTAATTCTGTTGCAAATATAACTTCCCCAGTAGTATCGTTGACTAAAGCGATTCCTGTTGTTTTTGCACCAGGGTCTAACTTTAATCTGAGTGGTGATACGGGTGATTCAGTCCGCGATTCTTTGAGGATTATTGTGAATGGAAAGCGCCGAAAAACTGCTGCTTTTGTGTTTCGTAATAATTGTCTTGCTTGTGCTGGATGAATTGGGTCTAATGGTCGTTTTTCTGAATCAATTACAAATACTTTGGACATAAGTCCCTCCTTTCGGGTAAAGTTAGCCTCGTCAATGTTTAAGGTCGGTAACTATCTCAAAAGCACTGGCTTAACCCATAAACCTGTTTAACTTTTAAGTTCTAGAGCAGGGGACTGGCTACGCATCCCTTGGTAGGTATTTAACTCTTGCCTTAAACGTAGTCAGTAAAGACTTAGACTGGTCAGCTAGGGCTTATTTGGCTTATGCCGGAAGCCCCGTCTCTTCAGAGTGGGGTTGCTGACACCCACAAACTTTATACCAAATTCCACCAATAATAATTGTAGGTGAGGCATATGCCTCACCTACAATCTTTTATCTTTTTATGAGTCCTAAGTTATGGTTATCTGTTATGAGCTTTAACTCCTAACTTCTAACTCCTGTAGAGACGCGACCGGTCGCGTCTCTACAACTTCCAAACTCGATTAATAGGTTTCTACGTGCCAGCGACCGGCTTTCTTGATTTGCTTTTGGTAATCACTCCAGGTTACACCTTCCTTAGCAGCAGCAGCAGTCAGTGCCGCATCGATACCTTCTTCCATACCCCGCAAACCGCAGATGTATGTATGAGTTTTTTCTTCTTTAATCAGCTTCCACAATTCATCCGCGTGTTCTGCCACCCGGTCTTGAATGTACATTCTCCCACCTTGGGGGTTTTTCTGTTCGCGGCTGATAGCGGGAGTTAGACGGAAGTTTTCTGGATACTTTTGTTCCATTTCTTCCAATTCTTCTTTATATAGAAGGTTTGGAGTTGTGGGAACGCCAAATATTAACCAAGCGAATCCATTAAACTGGTAATCTTGGTTAGCGGCTTTTTCTGCATCCTTGAACATGCGCCACAAATAAGCCCGCATTGGTGCGATACCGGTTCCTGTTGCCATCATGATCACTTTGGCATCTGTGTCATCGGGTAATAACATTTCTTTACCCACAGGACCGGTGATTTTTACTTCGTCCCCTGGTTTGAGGAAACACAGGTGAGTTGAGCAAACACCGTAAACTGTTTCACCGGTTTCTGGGTGCTTGTACTCTAACTGACGGACGCACAATGATACTGTTTTATCATCTACGTCATCGCCGTGACGAGTCGAGGCGATCGAATATAGTCTGAGTTTTTCTGGCTTACCGTTTTTATCTACTCCTGGTGGGACAATACCAATACTTTGACCTTCTATGTACTTCAAATTACTTTCAGAGAGGTCAAACTTGAGATGCTGAACAATACCAATCCCGTTTTCTTTGACTAACGGTTCATTAGAAATACATTTCCCAACAAAAGGAGCATTGGGACGGTAAGTGTTGACGGGAACATCAGCGTGCTTGGCTTTTGCTTGAGTCATGGTGTTGCCTTTTTTGTCCTTTTTGGGCTGTTCTTGCTCAGAGTTGAGTGATTGGCTTAAGCCTTCCACTTCACTATTAGCTTTTACAGGTGTGGCTTGACCATTTCCTTCAATGTTAGCAGTCTCATCAGAAATGGCGTTGTTAACTACTTCGCTTTTTACACTTTCAGATGGAGATTTACCATTAAGCTCAATAGCACTTATTGGTTGGATACTAACAATTTTGCCGCCTAAGCGAGTGAGCCGTCGCATTTCTTGATTCATGCGGTTGTAAGGCACTCTGATGAAGACACTGCCACTTTGACGAATTGGGTAGTTCGTTTGATCGGTTTCTTCACTCTGACGCAGACCCATTACTTCATAGAGGAAGATGCGGCTACCTGATTCTTCATTGGCAGTAGCCTCAAGGGCACCTAGATTGTACATTCGTTCTACCACTCCGATATTTACTTAACCGTTACTAAAAAAAACCCTTCCCACCACAAGCCTGTCTTAGTTTACCGGATTTCGGTTTCACACGGGCGTTGTAATTGGAAAAAGTGGCACTATAAACAAATGCCTTGCTAGGTACACTCGCCAAGGACATGTAGGCATGGAAAAAGCACACCTGTTCACCTTCTAATGTAAAGGATATGTCTTTCGGAGAATGTTAATAATGAGTCAATTTAATGTTTTCTTCTCAAACTTCTTCCCCCAAAAGGGAGTTAACTTATACCTAAGCGCATCCTTAGCTGCCCCCATAAAGTTAGACAACTACAATTAATTAAGTTTCACATCAGGGTGAAACTTCTGTCAACCTGCTACACAAAACTTGGTTAAACTTATCTAAGTCTTACCATTCAATCAAGATTGCTCCTGAAGGGTCTGTTTCCTGCTTCAACCAAGCCCGTCGGCGGGTTCTTGTCCACAAGCGTAAATTCGGCTCTAGCCGAGCCTAATCGAGATTAAATATGGTTGATTAACCACACAGAAATACTAGTTGAAGCTTTTAGCTATGAGTCACCCACTATTTTCAACCAATTTAACGAAACGTGGACTTCCCGTTCGACCCTGTGACAGGCTGGTCAGTTTTGACAGAACTGCGGTTTACAAACCGGATAATTATGCCTTGGTTTTCGGCAATGCTTCAAGATTACCAGCAATTTATAACGTTGTCAACTTTCTCACTTTAAGTAACCATGAATAACTGTCTTCCAAGAATTTGACGATTTAATCTAGCTCTATTAGTGTGAGGGTATAAAGTGTGAGCTTTATAGGTTATTCGGTGTTGGTAGCTCTTTCTTTGGATATATTTTTGCTTTAAATATCTATGCTAATGAGCGATCGCATTCCTCTTTCCTCACCTCGTAAAAAAAAAATTAGACAAACATTATCAAGACTATAAGATTATACTTAAATGAACTTAAACCATTAAGTCACAATCAATGATCCCCCTTGCCACGCCAATAATGTACGTTTGTCAAGGTGATGAAGAAAAATCTGCTCATCTATATATTGGCACGGTCGATTGAGTCAAAGATTCTTATTGACATCAAGTATTGTATAGAATAACCGCTTCTGTTAGAATCAAAATAGTCACTAGGATTAAATACTTACCTGCGAAAAAGCAGAATTATACGACGGGTAACGAGTATTTGACTCTATACCCGTTAGATGCTTCATGCAATTGCAGGATAGAAATAACGCAGGATAAACCGGATATCGGTAAACTCCTAGCATAAAATCTGCTGTGTGAAAAAATTATTGATTCATTGACACATCTTTAGCATTTAGAGGAGATTTATGACAAATAAGCCGGAACGCGTGGTATTGATTGGAGTAGCTGGAGACTCAGGATGCGGTAAATCAACATTTTTGCGTCGTTTAATAGATTTGTTTGGTGAAGAATTAATGACAGTTATCTGCTTGGATGACTATCATTGTCTGGATCGCAAACAGCGCAAAGAAACAGGGATAACAGCACTTGACCCAAGAGCGAACAATTTTGACCTGATGTATGAGCAAATCAAAGCGCTCAAAGAAGGTAAATCAATTGATAAACCGATTTACAACCACGAAACCGGTTTGCTCGATCCTCCAGAAAGGATAGAGCCGAATCACATTCTAGTGATTGAAGGGTTGCATCCTTTATATGACGAGCGAGTGCGATCGCTAATCGACTTCAGCGTATACTTTGACATCAGCGATGAAGTTAAAATCGCCTGGAAAATCCAGCGTGACATGGCTGAACGCGGTCATCGCTACGAAGATGTCTTAGCGCAAATCAATTCTCGCAAACCTGACTTTGAAAAGTTCATCGAACCCCAAAGAGAATTCGCTGATATAGTTCTCCAGGTATTACCGACCAACCTAATTAAAGAAGACAAAGAGCGCAAAGTACTACGGGTACGTATGCTTCAACGGGAAGATAAGCAAGGCTTTGAGCCAAGTTACCTATTCGATGAAGGATCAAGCATCCAGTGGACTCCTTGCGGACGTAAGCTTACCTGTTCATACCCAGGTATGCAACTATACTACGGGTCAGATGTTTACTACGGTCGTTACGTCTCCGTACTAGAAGTAGATGGTCAATTTGACAACTTAGAAGAAGTCATTTACATCGAAACTCACCTAAGCAAAACATCTACTAAGTACGAGGGTGAAATGACTCACCTCCTACTCCAGCATCGTGAGTATCCTGGTTCCAATAATGGTACTGGTTTATTCCAAGTGCTTACGGGTTTGAAAATGCGTGCCGCTTATGAGCAATTGACAGCTAAAGAAGCAAAGCTTGCAGCAGTTCAGGTATAAAAGCATTGCAAGTTTTGTGTCAAAGCTTTTGGGGGTGCATGAGTGCAGCCCCTATTTTTTTTGTAAAACTCAGTATTTTAACTTAAATAGAAGTAGCGTAATTTTTATTTATCTTAAAGAGATTACCAGAGATTTAGTGTTTTCATGAAGATCAAAGAAACACCAACTGCTAATAGTATAAATATTGTTATGATTTCATAAATTACTAGCTGAATTAAATGCAAGCATTTAGTTCAGTAGCACAATCACGGGAGGAATTGCCTTTGTCTCGTCGCTATTTATTTACCTCCGAGTCTGTTACCGAAGGTCATCCAGATAAAATCTGCGATCAGATTTCTGATACAATTCTGGATGCTGTACTTGCACAAGACCCCAATAGCCGTGTTGCTGCTGAGGTTGTGGTTAACACTGGCTTAGTGTTAATCACTGGTGAAATAACCACCAAAGCCAACATTAATTACGTCCATCTCGCCAGAAAGAAAATTGCCGAAATTGGCTATACCGATGCCGATAACGGTTTTTCGGCAAATAGCGCCAGCATCTTAATCGCATTGGACGAACAATCGCCTGACATTGCTCAAGGCGTAAATACTGCCCAAGAAACCCGCGAAGAGAATAGTGATGAACTATTCGATAAAACTGGTGCTGGCGACCAAGGTCTGATGTTCGGCTTCGCCTGCAACGAAACCCCAGAACTGATGCCCTTGCCTATTAGTTTGGCACACCGCATTGCTCGCCGATTGGCAGCAGTCCGCAAAACAGGCGATTTACCATACCTGCGTCCTGATGGCAAAACCCAAGTTACCATCGTCTACGAAGACGGACGCCCAGTTGGTATTGACACTATTTTGATTTCCACCCAACATACAGCCACTATTGGGGAAATCACCGATGAAGCAGCGGTACAAGCCAAAATTAAACAAGACCTCTGGACAGCAGTAGTCGAACCTGTTTTTGGCGACATCGATATTAAGCCGGATGAGGAAACACGCTTTTTAGTCAACCCCACCGGTAAATTTGTGATTGGTGGTCCTCAGGGTGACTCCGGCTTGACTGGACGCAAAATCATCGTTGATACCTACGGTGGTTACTCGCGTCATGGTGGTGGTGCCTTCTCTGGCAAAGACCCCACGAAAGTAGACCGCAGTGCTGCTTATGCTTGTCGCTATGCGGCGAAAAATATTGTTGCCGCAGGTTTGGCAGAAAAATGTGAAGTTCAGTTAAGTTATGCCATTGGCGTAGCGCGACCGGTCAGCATTTTTGTCGATACCTTTGGTACAGGCAAAGTAGATGACGAAATTTTGCTGGAATTAGTCAAAGAGCATTTTGAACTGCGTCCTTTGGGGATTATCCATACCTTCAACTTACGCAACCTACCAAGTGAACGAGGCGGACGTTTTTATCAGGACATCGCGGCTTACGGTCATTTGGGACGGACTGATTTAGATTTGCCTTGGGAGCGTACCGATAAGGCAGAATTGTTGAAGCAAGCAGCAAATACTTCACTTTCTCAAGCGATGTCTAAGGCACTCACTTAGAGATTGGGAAATAAGCGCTATTTACGCTGACTACGAATTGACTCTAAGTTCGATTTGAGGGTATGGGTAAGTTGTATACTTACCCGTGCCTTTATTATTTATCAGAAAAATGGGTTTAAAACCCCGTGCTTCTAGCACGGCTTTATATTTACTAGATTTACATTCCCCACTAAATGTATTAAAGTGGTGGAATGTTAACCATGAATTACGGCTATCGAATCTACCCGAATATCGCTCAAGAACAGTCGCTTTTTGAGTGGATGGACATTTGTCGCGTTGCCTATAAC
>CASBQA010000337.1 GCA_949127635.1 Nostocales cyanobacterium PMM_0069
GATATAACAAATGAGTTCGCCGATATAACAAATGAGTTCGCCGATATAACAAATGAGTTCGCCGATATAACAAATGAGTTCGCCGAAATAACAAATGAGTTCGCCGATATAACAAATGAGTTCGCCGATATAACAATTGAGTTCGCCGAAATAACAATTGAGTTCGCCGAAATAACAAATGAGTTCGCCGAAATAACAAATGAGTTCGCCGAAATAACAATTTAGCTTTGTCAAGCCAGCGTAACGCACCGCAAATATGAAAGGTGGATCAAGTTTTTCCGACTTGTGTGTACACCGTAGCCGCAAGTTCGGAGAGGGGAGATAAAGCGCAGCTTTATCGGGGTGAGGTTAAGTTGTACCTCACTTAACCGAGAACCGCTATATTCTTCAACAAATCTAGCAATAATGGGCAGTACCCACCCTACGAAGTAACGAGAGAACGGTAGAATAATCCTTATTTGCTCCCGCTTTACAAGACTAACTATGACGATGTATTCAATCCAACGTGCATTTGCTAACCGTCAAGCCCTCAAAGTTATCAGCGGTTTAAATAACTTTGACGTTGATCGCACAGCCGCAATTGTAAAAGCAGCCGATCTCGGTGGTGCTACTTTTGTTGATATTGCCGCAGATCCAGCTTTGGTTCAACTAGCTAAAAGTTTGACCAACTTACCAATTTGTGTATCAGCAGTTGAACCCGAAAAGTTTGTTCAAGCTGTTGCCGCTGGTGCTGATTTAATTGAAATCGGCAATTTTGATTCTTTCTATGCTCAAGGACGCCGTTTTGAGGCTGAGGAAGTTTTGGCATTGACTCGCGAAACTCGCGCCTTACTGCCAGAAATCACCTTATCTGTGACTGTTCCCCACATCCTGACACTGGATAAACAGGTACAGCTAGCCGAGGAATTGGTAAAAGCAGGTGCTGACATCATTCAAACCGAAGGTGGTACTAGCAGCCAACCTACACACCCCGGAACTCTAGGATTAATTGAAAAAGCCGCTCCCACCTTAGCAGCAGCTTATGAAATTTCTCGTGTAGTATCAGTGCCAGTATTGTGTGCTTCCGGCATTTCTAACGTCACAGTTCCGCTAGCGATCGCAAGCGGTGCCGCTGGTGTTGGCGTCGGTTCTGCCATTAATCAACTTAACAGCGAAGTAGCAATGATTGCTGCTGTACGTGGCTTAGTAGAAGCTTTAGCAAAAACTGCCCTCACCGTATAAGCCCTCACCCTATAAGGGTGGGGCTATAGGAACAAAGCCCACCTTCGTGGGCTAAAATTATTTGGTTTTTTCTGTATTTAGCCCACGTTCGCGAAGCGTGTCCCTTAGGACAAGGTGGGCTTCGTTTGTGTAGCCGCGACTTCTAGTCGTCAGGCACTTTTATTTATCCCAAACAATCCTTCAACGCATAAATCACTTGATCTTGCTGTTGTTCTGAAAGTTCGGGGAACATGGGCAAAGATAAAACCTCATTGCAGGTTTGTTCAGAAGAAGGCAATTGTCCTGGCTGATAGCCCAGACTTTGATAAACTGGCTGTAAATGTAAAGGGTGGGGATAGTAAATCATTGTATTTACACCCAAAGATTGCAAAGAGTCGCGAACCCAGTCGCGATGTTTGGCGCTAATACCATTTCGCCCTTCAGATAATACCAGAATTGTGTATTGATTCCAAACCCCTGAACCACCAGTTAATTCTTCAGGGGGGATGATACCAGGAATTGATTTGAGTAAGTGATGGTAACGAATTGCGATCGCTCGTCGCTGATTATTCCAAGTATCAAGATAACGTAGTTTAATCTGAAGAATAGCCGCTTGTAAAGCATCCAAGCGACTATTTATACCTGTTTCTTCATGAATGTAGCGAGTTTTACTCCCATGCTCTTTTAATACTCGCAATTTTGCCGCAATTTCTGGGTCATTAGTTGTTATCGCTCCCCCATCACCACAACCACCAAGATTTTTAGTTGGGTAGAAACTAAAACAACCGACGTGTCCAATGCTTCCTACTCTTTGCCCTGCCCAACTTGCCCCTGTAGATTGAGCGCAATCTTCAATTACTATTAGATTGTGAACTTTGGCTAAATCCATCAAAGCAGTCATATCCACAGGTTGTCCAAACAAATGAACTGGAATAATTGCCTTTGTTTTGGGTGTAATTGCCGCTGCTATTTGCTGCAAATCCAAATTATAGGTAGTAGCATCAATATCAACGAAAACTGGCTTTGCACCCACAGCACTGACAACTTCTGATGTTGCAATAAAAGTAAAAGGTGTAGTAATCACCTCATCACCAGAACCAATTCCCAAAGCTCGTAGGGATAAGTAAAGGGCATCAGTTCCAGAGTTACAACTAACACATTGATTAACACCATGATAAGCCGCAAACTGTTGCTCAAAGCTGGCAACTACAGAACCGCCGATATAACGTCCAGAAGCCAAAAGTTCTAAAACAGCCGCACTCACTTCTGCTTCAATGGTGCTGTATTGCTGCTTGTTATCAAAGGCAGGGATAGAATTTATGCTTTGGATCATGAGTTTTCATTTTATTTGAATAAGCGATTTCAAGACAATCAACCTAAGTAAGAATTTTTACTTAGATTTATAATTGGTAAAGCTACCAATCGTTGGCATAAAAGATGATATATATCAACCAAGATCCAACACCTCTAATTAAAGTTCCAAGTGTGTAGACAAATGAGCGAAAAAAACTTCAAGAGGTAGAAAATCGATGCAGGATTTGATCAAGTTGGATTTGGTTGATTTGGTTAATGGTGTAGGATTAATGGCGATCGCCATTGGTTTATCTGCGCTTTCTAGACTAGGACTAGAATTAAACTTAGCCCTCGCTACCGGGAGAACCATCCTACAACTACTTGTGTTGGGATACGTTTTAGACTTCATCTTTGCTTTTAATAACCCTTGGGCAGTTTTGGGGATTTTGGCAATAATGCTGACGATAGCAGCGATTGTCGCACGAAATCGCATCACTCAGAAAATACCCCAGGTTTTGCCGTTAGTCTGGGGAACAATTTTCATCAGCACTTTTATCACACTGTTTTACATCAATTTCTTAATTATTCAACCAGACAGATGGTATGAACCGCAGTATTTGGTTCCTTTGGCGGGGATAATCTTAGGTAATGCCATGAATGCAGCCGCGATCGCCGGGGAACGTCTTGTCAGCACGATTAACTCCAGCCACCTAGAAATTGAAACCCACTTAAGCTTAGGGGCAACACCTATGCAAGCAATTACTCAATACCGCAAAGACGCCATTAAAGCCGGATTAATTCCCACTTTAAATCAGATGACGCTTATCGGTATGGTCGCATTACCACCAATCACAACCGGACAGTTGCTAGGTGGAGTAACCCCCCTTGATGCTGTATCATATGAAATTTTGATTGTGTTCGCGATCGCTTTCACCAATTTGCTGACAACTCTGTTAATTACTCGCGGTTTGTGTAGCCAGTTTTTTAACTCCAACGCGCAGTTAGTTAGGTGAGGGGGACAAGGGGAGGCAGGGGGGGAA
>CASBQA010000338.1 GCA_949127635.1 Nostocales cyanobacterium PMM_0069
ACAATATTTACATTGTTATAGATTTTTAGAAAAAATTGAATTTTGTAACTCTTTTTCCAAGTTAAATTTATCTCATCTTTAGAGCAGTTCAAATAATAAAAGGTTTTAGTAAAAAACCAAATTTAAAGTAGACAACTATTTATCCAAAATGCCAAAGTATCAATAGGAAAAAACGAAAGCAAATACATCAATGTTTACTAATTTAAAAAGCTTTTTAACTGGTACATTACTAACAGTTGGTCTAGCAATTGTCGGTACAGGTCAAGCAATGGCAACGTCGCTCAACGCAACTGCAACCGTAACCGCAGATAATCACTACGGATTATTCTATGGAGACAAAGCTGGAAAATCACTAAATTTAGTCGGTCGTAATGAACTGGGAAGCTACGGTAGTCAAGGAGGATATAATTGGTCTAACGCAGAAAGTTTTGATTTTAAAGTGAATGCAGCGGATTACTTATATGTGGTTGCCTGGGACGATCAAAGCGTTGATGAATCTTGGCTCGGTCAATTTAAATTTTCTAACGGTCAGACACTGCTTAGTAAGTCAACCGATTGGGAATATATAATCAGCAAAAACTCTAACCCCTTTAGTCGCAACGTGCCAGTTGCTGAACGTGATCCGGGTTACTTGTCGGGTAACTTTGAAGGAAATGTTCCAAAGAACGGAGAATTGGCTGACGAAATTCAATTAGGGAATTGGACTGGTGCACAATACCGGGGAACTAATGGAGTAGGATCTAGTGCTACCAACCCTTGGGGTAATATTTCTGGAATTGACCAAAACGCAGAGTTTCTCAATACCACTACTGATAGTCACTTAAAAGTGGGAACTCCTGGAAACACCCATTACACTATCTTCCGTACTAATAAGTCGGTAGCACAGTTGGTTAGTGTTCCTGAACCTAGTTCTATGTTAGGTTTACTAGCTTTCGGTGCTGTAAGTGCTGGGTCATTTGTCAAACGCAAATCAAAGACAGCTTAAAATTCTTTTCCCTCAGAGAAGAGGAAAAATTTAAAATATTGTTTTTAAACAAAAAACCCAGTGCGATCGCGCTGGGTTTTTTGTTATAAACAGAAGAAGTAAAGTTATTATTTGCCTCTTCTGTGAAGATTTTTCGGCTTAGAAGCTGAAGGTAGTTCTGACTGTACCAATCACAACATCATCGTTGTTGTCGTTATGATCTGGTGCAGTTAACCAAATTACTCCTGGGGTGATGGCAATATTATCAGTTAACTGGTACTGATAAAATCCCTCAATATGATAGGAAGTGTCTTGGTCTTTAGCGATCGCATTCCTCAAAGCACCGCTCACACCAGTCACTTTCGGCTCCATACCGACAATAATACCTCCCACACTGCCCTTTTTACCCAAATCTGGAAAGGCTAATGTTACAGCATAGTTCCAGATGTCAAGTTCACCACGGGGAAGCGCTCCACCGATTGTAGAAAGAGTTCGGGTGTTTGTATACCCAACCCAACCGCCGATGAGAAACTTAGGACTTACTTGGAACGATGCTTCTACACCGTAGGAATTGCTAGAAGTTGCCAAACTTTCTCCCCTAAGAGATTCTAAAAGACCTGTAGGTAGAGCCGCGTTACCATTAGACGGGGTGGAACCCTGATTAGCGCTCGGACCACCGGCAACAGATGAAGGTAGACTAGCGGTATCGCTAAGTAAGGCAGAACGCAAGTTAGCCCGATTGCTGCCAGCAGTGAGATCGGAGTTATAAGAATTAACGTAAGTCAAGCCCAAAGTTACACCATTACTTGGCTTGATAGTCAACTGCCCGATCGCTCCATAAGGTCCATTAAAGACACCATTTTTTGCTGAAGGATCGTTAGGCGCACTGCCCATATAGCCCAAACTCACTTCTAAATTTTTACCGAACTGGTGCCTTAGCCCTATTCCAGCACCTGCCACCGGGTAATAAATTGGGTTACGCGTGCCAAAGTTAGAAAGAGCACCGCTATCACCGTCACCATCAAGGAAAGGGTTAACAGTATTGGTAAAATCATCAGCAGCCCCAGCATTCGCGTCAATGGTAACTATGGTATTTTCACCCAAGGGGAAGTTGTACAATAATTGATCGAGAGCAACACTATTACTATTGCCAGTGGCGTAAGTTGCACCACCGAATCGCAAATCACCCTCTGGTGTGAAGGTAGAACTGCCAGATAAAGCATCCAAATTTGTTGCCTGAAGTCGAGTTCTTAAAAGGTCTTGACCTGTAAAGCTGGATTCAAAGTTGAGGCGTATTCTATCTGCTACGATAGGTGTCCTGTTTATCTTCCCACCATTGGCATTATTGCCAGCCAATACACTAACTGGTGCAAAGATAACAGCAGCGTTAAGTTTAGTTGTGGTCGAAAATTGATTCGCTTCTAACTCGGCAGTTTTTGCTTCCACTGCATCCACACGACCACGCAGGGTAGCCAATTCCGCAGCAAATTGCTCTTGCAGCCTTTGCAATGTAGCTAAATCTTCTTTTGTAACCAAATCAGTTGTAGCTGTCGCGATAAGTTCGTTAACTCGGTTTAAACAAGCATTCAAACCAGCCGCAAACTCATACCTTGTCATCGCACGATTACCGCGATATGTGCCATTCGGGTATCCCGCAATACAGCCATATCGTTCTACCAACGATTGCAACGCTTGGAATGCCCAGTCTGTAGGTTTCACGTCTGATAGTTGAGAAACTGAGTTCACTTGTGACATTTTTTGGTCTTCGGTGTTACTCTCACTCACTAGCGGGTCAGTTATTTCCCAAGTGGCTGGAGTTTCTCCTCCCATAGCCCCAGAACCAACAAATAGCATCGCACCGAACACTGCTGGACTAGCCAACAAAGACTTCCATACTGTTTTCATTTTTTTTGCTCACACCTACTACTGTCTTTCTATGACAGCTTGTCTTATTAATAAGTCTTCTCAATTAATTTATCAGAAATTAGCAGATTTTTTAAGAAGAAAAGTCTATAAATTATGACTTATCAAGTAAAGCTAGAGGAAAAACAGCATCATATTATTGCGAAAATATAGCATATTCTGGGGCGTTAGCCGAAGCCATCGCTCTTTTAAATATATTGCAAACATAGCGAGAATGAGAATTATTATTGTATTGTTGAGATAGAATAAGTCTCATTGTCAATACGCAAGCGTCTTTTAAAAGGGGAGAAAGCAGTGTTTAGGAATCGTGTAGTAAATAAAACAGGCAGACAAAGCAGTGGCATTTTGTCGTTTGTTGCTTTATTACTGCTGACCGTTGCTGGATGTAGCCAAGCAAACACAAATCAGGCAACAAATTCAGTTAAATCACCGAAAATACAAGAGGCTACATCTTTGCAAACAGGCAAAACAAAGATAGTGACAACGTTTTTACCGATGTATATATTTACCAAAGCGGTGACTGGAGATGCAGCAGATGTAGAAATTTTAGTCCCACCGGGTACGGAGGTGCATGAATACCAGGCTACACCGAATAACGTGAAAGCGATCGCAACTGCAAATGTATTAGTAAAAAATGGTTTGGGTTTAGAAGAATTTCTCGAAAATACAGTAAAAAATGCCCAAAATCCTAAATTAGCTCAAATTGATGCCAGCATTAATATTAAACCTTTAAATGAAATTTCTCCCGTAGAAAAAACCGCAAAAGAAGAACACGAACACGCTGAGGGAAACCCCCACGTCTGGTTAGATCCAGTTTTGGCTAAACAGCAAGTTATCAATATTCGCGATGGCTTAATAGTTGCTGACCCAGCAAATAAAGCTACTTATGAAGCGAATACAGCAAATTATATCAAACAATTAGAAAGTTTAAATAACGAATTTGAACAGACTTTAAAAAAAACTCCTAACTGTACCTTTGTCACTTTCCATGATGCATATCCATACCTAGCACAACGCTATAAACTTAAACAGCTTGCTGTAGTAGAAATTCCTGAAGATCAACTTTCACCAACAGATGTAAAAAACGCAGTTAATGCAGTCAAAAAGTACAAACTTAAAGCTTTGTTTAGTGAACCAGGAGTAGAGAATAAATTGCTAACTAGCCTTTCTAAAGATTTGAATTTGACTTTACGTCCGCTGGATTCTTTGGAGACTGGTAAAACAGATCCGCAATATTATTTTCAAGCGATGAAAGCTAATTTGCAAACTTTAGAAACTGCTTGCAAGTAGAGACGCAAAATTTTGCGTCTCTACAGTTAGGAATTAATTAAAAATACTCAAATTTGAGCGTTTAGTATTAGACATCTCCAGCAATTAATTATGCGTTGCCCGAAACCCTTGATTAGACGTAGCAATGCTACGTCTCTACGTATGACTCTGGAGATGTCTATTGTGCCTGTTAACAACATTCAGACAATGGACTAATAACTAATGACTAATGACATTCCTGTTTTAAAAGTAGACGGATTAACTGTATATCAAGGCAAAACAACTGCCGTGAGAGATGTTTCTTTTGAATTATTGCCACAAACAAATACAGCCATAGTTGGTCCCAATGGTGCGGGTAAAAGTACTTTAGTGCAAGCGATTTTAGATTTGATTCCCCGCAGTAGTGGCACAATTGAAATATTTGGTCGTCCGATTACAAGACTAGGGCATTTACGTCACCAGTTGGGTTATATGCCGCAAAATTTCATATTTGACCGCAGTTTTCCGATTTCTGTTAGTGAATTGGTAGGACTAGGATGGGTCAAGAAAGAGGACAAGGGGGACAAGTCATTTTTTCATAGGTTATGGAAACAAGATTCGGAAAAATCAGTAGCAGTAATAGAAGCTTTGCGACGAACTGATGCTTACCATGTGCGAAATCAAGCTATTGGTACTCTTAGCGGTGGTCAATTAAAGCGAGTGTTGCTAGCTTATTGCTTAGTGATACCAAGGAAACTTTTGATATTAGATGAAGCTTTTGCTGGGGTCGATGTACAAGGAGTGGCGGATTTTTATGCTTTGTTGAATGAATTAAAGCAAGAAGAGGGCTGGACGGTGTTACAGATTTCTCATGATATTGATATGGTAAGTCGGCATTGCGATCGCGTTCTTTGTCTTAATCAAACTATTGTTTGTACTGGAAAGCCAGAAATTGCTTTATCCCCAGAAAATATGTTAGCAACATACAGTCCTCTTTTCAGTCGCTACCATCATCACCACAATTAAAGTGTGATTTATTCTTCATCCTTCATCCTTCTCATCAAGGTGTTCTGCAACAGCTTGGTAAAGATGAAAAACATGGCTGTCGTGAAGTTGATAGAAAACATTGCGACCTTGTTTGCGATAACTGACTAAGCGCATTGCTCGTAAGTTTCGCAATTGATGAGAAACAGCAGATTCACTCATTTCTAATAATGCGGCTAAATCGCTTACACAAAGTTCTTCTTTGGCTAAAACAGAGAGAATTCGCAAGCGATTAGCATCCCCTAAAAAGCTAAAAAATTCTGCCATGCGTTGGGCTTTATTGCTACTAAGAAGGGATTCTTGTAGGGGTTGCACATTATCACCATCTATTTCGTCTTTTGGGTCATTGTCTATATCTTCTGTATTGGGAAGAGAATTAGTGACAGTATAAGCAATAGTATTTTTGGCTGACATAGCGTGAAAAATTAAAGTGCAATTACTTTATGAGTCGAAAAATTATATACTTCCAGTATAACTATTACAAAGTATAAGAAATTACTAATGTTTTTAAGCACTTGGCTAGCTGTGACCAATGGTAATGACTTAGTGACCTTGTTAGAATTTCCCTTCATGCAACGTGCGATCGCTGGCGCTGTTTTAATGGGAATACTTGGGGGTGTTTTAGGTAGTTTTGTCACCTTGCGTTCCTTATCTTTTTTCAGCCATGCTGTTGGTCATGCTGCTTTGGTAGGGGTAGCGTTAGGTGTGTTATTACAGCTAAACCCCACTTGGATGCTACTACCGTTTACTTTAGTTTTTGGCGTTGTTGTCCTCTACTTGATTGACAAAACCGATTTAGGTAGCGATAGCGTTCTAAGTATTGTCTTGTCAGGAGCATTAGCTCTAGGCGTAATTCTCACTAGCCTGATTCAAGGATATCGCGGCAACTTGATGAGTGTACTGTTCGGCGATATTCTCGCCATTAATACCACAGATTTAATTTTGACACTGTTAGTGCTTGTCTTAAGTAGCATATTCTTACTTTCAAGCCTGCGGCAGCAAATTTTGTTAACCCTTAACCCGGCTGTAGCAAAAATTCAAGGCATTCCAGTACAATTGTATCGCTACGCATTTGTAGTATTGTTATCATTAGCCGTTGCTGTGGCAATTAAAGCCGTTGGTGTTTTACTGGTAAATGCTTTTTTAGTAATTCCTGCCTCGATTGCGAAACTAATAAGTCATAACTTTAGCCGCTTTCTGGTAATGTCAGTTATTTTCGGCTCCACCACCAGCATCGCCGGCATAATTATATCGGGTCTTTTCAACTTTGCTTCTGGTCCAAGTATTGTTCTTGTGCAGTTTATCGTATTCGTAGCTGTTTTTAGCTGGGTCAAGTTGACTATGAAAGGAGCATAAATTTTTCTTTCCTTCAGCTAGTTGACGAACCCTTATTAGTTTGCTAATATTAGTAATCGTGGCAAGCAAACGCCGCGCCGGGATAGCTCAGTTGGTAGAGCAGAGGACTGAAAATCCTCGTGTCACCGGTTCAAGTCCGGTTCCTGGCATATTCAAAAAAACCTTGAAATCATTGGATTTCAAGGTTTTTTGCTTTATCAGTCCTGAAAAAAAGTCTCAACCTCAATTAGACGAACTTTGCAACAAGTATAGCGAGTTTAAAAAACCGCAAGTTAGCCCCAGTACCTATGCCAAAGACTTCTCTAAACATCGAAACCACATTGCTAAGTTACCAACGCGATCGCTAAATGAGGCATCTACTATTAGAGATTATCTGTTATCGAATCTAACTCCAGACGCTGCAAAGCGCTGCTTAACCCAACTCAAAGCTTGCTGTAATTGGGCAATGGACGAGAGATTAATCGACGCTAACCCTTTTGCTGCTATGAAAATTAAAGTACCCAAGGGTGCTTATGAGGAACAAGATATTCATCCTTTCAGTAAAGAAGAAAGAGGAAGGAAGGATAGCAAACTTCTCCTTTGTCTTCAACATCGTCTGACGCAATTCTTACAACGGCTTATTTTTCGGTGACGGGATAGGGGCAATAGGATTCAAAGGAGAAATAAAGGGATTTGGACTAGGTTGTATCTCATTAACAGTAATCACAAATCCTTTTTCCTGATTTGGTTGCTTACCAGATATATCAGTTACTAGAAGTGTAATGTTACGAAAATTTTTAGTAACAGACACGTTCATAGAACCTTTTTGATTAACATTTCCATAAGGAACTAGTTTAACTTGAATATTTTCACCTTCGACTTGCCAAGTCAATGTCACATTTTTTCCTTCATTCAAAACCTGATTAAGCTGATCGCTGCCATTTATTTTAAAAAAAACAATCTTAATTGGTTTCGCAAGCACTTCAACTTGATTTGAAGATTTAGGACTTACTCTATCATTAATATTCAGAGAATAAGCTTTTAATTCATAAATAAAATTCCCAGCTTTTTTTGTAGGTAAGGAAATTGCACATTTGATTTTATTATCTTGCCCTTTACATTTATCTTTGAGTTTGGGGTCATCAAATGTACTTTTTTTGAATTTAAAAGTCATTGATTCTTCTACTTGTGTATTCTGCTCAATCTTAGTCAGAACTTCTATCTTATCCAGCAACTCTGGACGTTTAATCGACCAGTCAAAAACTATATTTTCTCCTTTATGGTATTGTAATTTATCAGTTTTAAAATCCAAAACTTCAGCTATTGGCTTCTCTAAAATTTCTACATTCGTAGTTTGAGTAATGGTTTGAATATTCTGAGAAAAAAATGCTTGTCTTTGGCGATATTTAGCTTTAATATCAAAAATATATTTACCTTTAGTTCTGATTCCAGTTTCAAATTGATTACAAATTAATTCATCTTGAGAAGTTATCTGACAAGGAAGATTTTTAGAGGTCTTCTTCTGAT
>CASBQA010000339.1 GCA_949127635.1 Nostocales cyanobacterium PMM_0069
ATGCTGGAGTACCCAGTGTAATTGTTTCTCTATGGACAGTTCCCGATGATTCAACCAAGTTGCTGATGACTGAATTTTACAAAAATCTCCAGCACAATCCTGATAAAGCCCAAGCCTTGCGTCAGGCTATGCTGAAAACAAGTCAACAGTATGATCGACCCCTACAATGGGCAGCGTTTACATTAATTGGTGAAGCTGAGTAATATCATGTCCGACAAATCAGCCATGTTGTAGAGACGTAATACCAATTCTATGTGAGGTTGCGCTTTATCGCCCTTAGGCTAGTCCCGCGATTTCAAACTGCCGACACCCTGGAAGGGTGCGGCTATACGAACCAAGTCCGCCTGCGCGGACTACAAAAAATTAAAGTTTTTAGCCCACGAAGGTGGGCTTTGTTCGTATAGCCTCAGGCTTCAGCCTGAAGGCTTTTGAGATTTTAAAACACGCTCACTAGGGACTTGTAACCAGGATTAATTAATTAAAAATTAAGGAATCATCGCTACTTTAATTACTTTACGCGCCTTCATGTCAGAAAATACCTGTTCCAAATCCTTCAAAGGACGGTGTTCGCTAATAAGTAACTCAAAAGGAATTCTCCGACTTGCTATGAGTGATAACGCTTCCCGCACAAACTTGGGAGTGTTGTGAAATACCCCTTTTAGTGTAAGCTCGCTGTAATGTAGCTGTTCTGTATTTACAGTAATTGTCGTATCTCGCGGACAACCACCGAATAAATTGACTGTAGCACCAGGACGAGCGCAGGCGATCGCACTTTCCCAAACACTCGGTACACCTGTCGCTTCAATCACCACATCTGCACCCCACCCATCGGTTAGTTCTTTCACTAAACTGGGAATATCTGCTATCTGACGATAATTAAAAGTCTTTGCTGCACCCAGCTTTGTCCCAATTTCTAACCGAGTATCGTTGCCACCCAACAGAAAAACCTCAGCAGCCCAATCATACGCTAATTTGGCGACAAACATCAAGCCGATCGCTCCGTCTCCCAAGACGACTACTTTATCCCCAGCTTTCACATTAGAACGCGCTACCCCGTGCAATACACAAGCTAAAGGTTCTGTCATTGCTGCCAATTCATCTGGCAATTCATCGGGAATCGGCAATAAATTATGCTGTACGATCGCTGCCGGAATTTTCAAGTACTCTGCAAAAGTGCCATTATTCCAAGTTAGATTCGGGCAAAGGGAATATTCTTGACGTTGACAAAAAAAGCAATTTATGCATGGTGCAGAATTATTTGCCACTACGCGATCGCCTACTTTCCAACCCGTAACACCTGCACCTAATCCGACAATTCGCCCAGCTCCCTCATGACCAAACAGAGTTGGAGGCTTAAGCATTTTAGCATGACCTCCGCGCCGCCAAACTTTCAAATCTGTACCACAAGTTGTGGCACATCCTACTTGGATGACGACTTCACCTTCACCGGGAGTAGGATTGACAACTGACTCTAACCGGAAATCTTCCTGACCATAAAGCAATGCTGCTAACACAGCCAAAACCCATTAATTAGCTCCACCTGATTTTACCAGGTGAGTGTCCAGAAACCCGACTTCTTTAAGAAGTCGGATTTCTAAAATAGCAACCTGGGAACTTTCAAGTTTGAGAATGAGTCTGGGTAGTTAAGGAATTTACTGCGGTCGGGGTAAGCACTCCCGTGGTTCTGGTTTCTGCGTTAGCCAAGCTACAAACTGTTAACTGTGGAACTTCTTGGCGACAAGATTGACAAAACCAGTATAATTCAGCGTGACGGACATGGCGTAGCAGCGAAGCACCGCAACACGGACAGGTGTTTGCTTTCATACTCATCGAAACTCCTTGGGTCTAAAACCCCGTCCTTATAAGACGGCTTTATATTGATTGGTGACAATTAGCCCAGTTGAGCGCTGGATTAATTGCACCTTGTTTTTACTGAACTGCCCCAATCTTCGCCAATTGGCATCAGATACGGAAATCTGCTTTTCGGTGTCGCCGCTCACCCAACCTCTATAGGTCTTAGAGCCTTGCGTAGCCTCAACTAAATCACCCTTCCTAAATCCGTGACGGGTCACAGTACCGCCATATCTACGCCGCACCCCGCCTTTTGCTGGAACCATTAAGTGAAGTTGGCGGCGAGATATTGGAGCCCGACGAATTATCGCAAAAGGCGCAGGGGTTATAGTTGCTTTACCCTTCCAGCCCATTGAGTGCCGGTCGATAATGCCGTACTTGATAAATGTACTACACGCTAGAGCCACACCATCTACCGCATGGGTGGCAGGAATTGCATCACCCTTAGAGTGTTTTTGTTTTTCAAGTCCTAATTGGGTACGGATTTGTGCCGTTTCCCAACCTTGAACTTGTTTGACATCACCAAAAGCTTCTAACCGTTCTAGTTGCCAAGCCTGACCGACCATCACCGGACTAAAACATGAATCTCCACGCGCCTTGATGACTTCGTAGGCGACAGTCTCGAATGGGAAAATCAGAGTTAGTTCGTCTAAAACTCGCCACTCTAAATCACGGTTAGCTCGTATGCTGGGAGGCACTTTGCGACTTCTGCGATTATCAAATCGCTTCTGGCGATGAGCGCGTTTACTGAAAGCAACTTTGCGGTTGATGCGGCGACCCCTACGACCTCGCCGCATCATAGCGCGTTGCTCCATGCGGTCAGTGACAGTTTTAAAGGGTAGTTGGAGGTGTGCTAGCCACAAGGTGAATTTAGCGGACTGCACCCCAATCCCTGTGTACAGTTTTCCAGGGTCTACACCTACTACAATTGGCTGCGCTTCGTTTCCTACGTACTTAGTTAATTGAATTTGAAAGATTCCTAAATCGTTGTAAACAATTTGCGCTTTTCCTTGTTTTAACCAACGTCGCGCCCTGCTTGGTTTTGTTGGCATTAAAGGTAATCCGCGTTTTGATAAAACTGGTACTCGCATAAAGAGATAATCCTTTCCTAAGCGGAAACGGCAAAGCCGAACGCAAGTTAAGTGAATTGTCCCCTCGCCCAATTAATCACAGATGTTTCGGCACAACCCGACGACCCAACAAAAGGTCTTAAAGTATTTCCGAACTGGGGAAGCATTCGGAAGTTTTGACCGCGATTAGTCTCAGCGGGCTAGTCAGACACGTAAGATTTGTTTCTTACAAGCTCCGTACCTCTACTGTCGGAGTTACTGACACGAATGTCCTCCATAAAAAAATTTTTGTTTGAAATAGAAAAAAAGCGTTAATTAAAAGCTGATTTTGCCGACACGAACGCGCCCGTTATAATCAAAACGGTCTTGAATTATTTTTTCATAAACCGTTTCGTACCCGTTAACCATTTGGCTAACACTAAAGTTGTTTTCTACGTATTCTCGGCAAGTTTGACGATTTAATTCTAAAGCAGATTTAATCATTGCCGCCATTTCATCATAACTTTGGCAAACCATACCTGTAACACCTTGGGCGATCACCTCCGGTACTGAACCTAAGTTCAGGGCAATTACTGGTGTACCAGTAGCCATTGATTCAATCATTACTAAACCAAAAGGTTCGCTCCAGGTAATGGGAAAAAGCGTAATAGTAGCATTGCCAAGAAGTTCAGCTTTTTCGGCGTGGTTGATTTCACCGAGGTATTCAATTTGCTGACCATCGATCTGGGGGGCAATTTCTTGCTCAAAAAACTGAGAATCTACTAAATCGACTTTTCCAGCCATTTTCAGACGCCAACCTGTCTTTTTCGCAATAGCGATCGCATGTTGCGGTCCCTTTTCTGGTGAAAAGCGTCCTAAGAATGCTAAATATGGCGGTTCTTGAGGTTTGGCGACAAAAGGATAATCTGCCGGATTAATTCCGTTGTATACTGTGCTGACGTAGTTGAGTTCGATTTGGCGCTGCGCGTTACTAATGCTGACGTATGCTTGCTTTTGGTGGTAAGAAAATACGTTACGGTTGTCGTTCGTAAATCTACTATGCAAAGTATGAACTGTGGGTGTTGACACCAAACTCGCTAAAGGTAATGCCGAAATCCCTATATGGGAATGGATGATGTCAAATTCTGCTGCATTTTGGTAAACTTGGCTGAGTTCGAGTGTTTCATACACGCCATAATCTTTGACATTCAGGTCTAAGCGCAATGCACGCGGATAAACTGCTTTTAAATCAGCTAAGGTTTGTGAATCTCCAGAAGCGAACAAAGTTACATCATGACCTCGACGCACTAGTTCATCAGTCAATCGACTCACTACCAATTCAATTCCTCCATAACTCGGAGGTGGAACTTGTTCCCATAAGGGGGCTACTTGAGCGATTTTCATTTCTTTGCTTTGCTTGTTCTGGTAAAAAAGTCCTCACATCATACACTTAAATATTATGACGTTAGAACCTTTCTACTTAAGTCTTTGCAATTTAAATTAACCTTATTTACTCCCCAGACCACAATATCGGTTAACCGTACCTTGAAAATACAATTAACTAATTAAATAGTATTAGCACACAACTATTACACAACCTTATAATCATTATACAACGTAATTCTAAATACTTCCATCTATCTTGGGGATCATATATTAACTAAATATTTTGTAGCTGAAAATACTAAATTTTTGTTGACTAAAATTAACTTAATAAATCTTGATAAATAACAACTGACTTACTGATAATTTAAAAGATGAAAATAGCTACTTGGAATGTCAACTCAATTCGTACTCGTTTAGAACACGTTGTTAATTGGTTGAGTGAAAATCCGGTTGATGTGCTTTGTTTACAAGAAACCAAAGTTGTAGATAGTAACTTTCCGCGATTGCCTTTTGAAGAATTAGGTTATCACTTATATACATCAGGGCAAAAAGCTTACAACGGTGTAGCTTTGATTAGTCGCGAACCGCTTACAGATGTAAGTACTGGTTTTACCTCGATTTTGGCAAATATAGAGCCAACTTGGGATGAGTCCAAGCGGGTGATTACAGGTGTAAATAATGGCATTCGCATCGTCAATCTTTACGTTCCTAATGGTTCAGCGGTGGGAAGCGAAAAATATGAATATAAGCTCGAATGGTTAAAATTGCTCTATGAGTATTTGCAATTCCTTTTATCATCACAAACAACAATTTGCGTGTGTGGGGACTTTAATATAGCCTTAGAGCCTGAAGATATTCATGAAGGCGTAATTGCGGAAAATCATATTATGGCATCTCAACTTGAACGCCAAGCCTTAAGAAACATTCTCACATTAGGATTTGCCGATGCCTTTCGCAAGTTTACCACAGAAGGCGGATATTATAGCTGGTGGGACTATCGCGCTGCCGCTTTTCGCCGTAACTTAGGTTGGCGAATTGACCATCATTATCTCACATCTCCCTTGTATGAGCGTGCAGTCAGCTGCACCATTGATGTAGCACCGAGAAAATTACCTCAACCCAGCGACCATACACCCGTCATTGTTGAATTTTAGATTTTAGGATAGTGGATGGTCGATAGTAGTTAGTGGATAGTGGTTAGTGGATGGTCGATAACTGTTGAGTATCAACCATTGACCATTGACCATTGACCATTGACTATCAACCATTGACCATTGAC
>CASBQA010000340.1 GCA_949127635.1 Nostocales cyanobacterium PMM_0069
CAGAAGCGAATAATTTAGCTATTAAAGGTGTTGCTGAAGCTTACTTTCAAAAAGGGCAACATATTATTACTGTTGCAAGCGAACATAGTGCAGTTATTGACCCTTGCAATTATCTAAAAACTCTTGGTTTTGAAATTACAATTCTGCCAGTTCAAAAAGATGGAATTATTAATTTAAATCAGTTAGAAAAAGCTTTCCGTCCTGATACAATTTTAGTTTCGGTGATGGCTGCTAATAATGAAATTGGCGTTTTGCAACCGTTAGCAGAAATTGGTGAATTATGTCGTCGTCAAGAAATTATTTTTCACACTGACGCTGCACAAGCGATCGCCAAAATTCCCCTTGATGTGCAAGGGATGAAAATTGACTTGATGTCGCTAACAGCACACAAAGTATACGGTCCCAAGGGCATCGGTGCGCTATATGTGCGTCGTCGCAATCCAAGAGTAAAACTTGCAGCGCAACAACATGGTGGGGGACATGAACGAGGAATGCGTTCTGGTACACTATATACACCGCAAATTGTTGGATTTGGCAAAGCTGTAGAAATCGGTTTAGAAGAACAGGAAAGAGAATGCGATCGCTTGACACAATTAAGAGATATATTGTGGGAACAACTTTCCCAATTGCCAGGAATTCACCTCAATGGACATCCTACCCAACGATTGCCAGGAAATTTAAATATCAGTGTTGAAAAAGTTGATGGATCTGCATTGCTGTTAGGATTGCAGCCTGTAATGGCAGTTTCTTCAGGGTCTGCTTGTTCTTCAGCGACAACTGCACCTTCTCATGTTCTCACAGCGCTGGGACATTCGGAACAATTAGCTTATGCATCGGTGCGGTTTGGAATTGGCAGGTTTAATACGCAAGAGGAAATTCACAGGGTAGCGGAACACTTTATTTCTACGGTGCAAAGTTTGCGGAAGCAGGCAACGTTTGTGTGAAATAACGCACAGATGTATAAATTATATTATAATCTGCGTTGGTACATATATTGTAGAGACGTTCCGCCGGAACGTCTTTACGAGGGTTATTTAATATGGATCTGAATCTATTCGCCCTCTTTTGACGCTCCTTAGATAATATCCTGTTGTTGGTCTGTTTTTCAAGTTGAATGTGTCACCGCTGTTAACTCTCCAGATTTTGTAATTGGAGTAGGTTAGAGGAGTTCGCTTTTCGCAGACTTCAGGAGTGCGATCGCCTAGTATAAAGTACGCTGGACCCTTACCCATCACTTTTACTCTGCCATTTTTCTCGACAACCACCGATGTATCTTCACTAACTGCTATCCCCAAAGCACTTTTAGCTACACCATCTTTAATTTGACGGGCTATGAAAGCCATTATCCTACCCATTCTTTCGCGTTTGTAAAAGTGGGTGTCTACAATGGTTCCCCTCAGATTTCCCCAGGAGAAAAAGTTATAGGTAAAGTTTACATCTCGATAAGGATCTGCGAGTGCGTCTTCAGTTTCAACTCTGTTTCCACACGCGTTGTAAACAAAATCACTTTGAATCATCGCTCCCGCACTAGTTCCCCCAATACCGCCTCCCCTAGCGTAAACTGATTCTACAGCAGTTTCCAACTTGGTGTTTTTCAAGTTGCGGATGTATTTACACTGGTCGCCACCTGCAAAGAAAATCACTTCGGCATTTTTAACTTTGTTGACAATATCAGGGTTGTTTGCATCTTTGCGTTTGGTAATTACGAAAGTCTGCACCGAGTCCACACCTTTCATCTGGTAAATTGGCTGATTGTAACTGTCATCCCCAGAAGCGCGGAGGACAACTACATCAACCTTCCTAGCGCAGTTAGTACATCCCCTGACTCGGTTAATCATCCACTGAATAGCTTCATCGACATCGGAACCACCTCCACCCAAATCAAAGACAGGACCCTGCAAAGGAGGATTGACATTGGCAGGGTTGCCCTTTAAATTGGGCGTTACCTTCGCTTCAACAGGCAATATTGAGGCGATCGCTATTATCCATACCAGCCTGAGCGCAATCTTAAACAATGTATACTAATTGTTGGTTGATGTTTGATGTTTGATGGTTGATGGTTGATGGTTGATAGTTGATGGTTGTCCAAAATTACTCTTAATCTTTAACCACTAACCACTAACCACTAACCACCAACCACTATCAACGCTCTTACCATACAACGTGCGATCGCTCTTTGACTGTCCGCTGATATACATTCTCTGTTTGCTTGCCTATTTTAGACCAGCAAAAGCGTCTTTCTAAATCCTCATAAGCGTTATCAACTAACCATTGCCGATAACCTGGATTTTTCAACACTTCTAATATTCCCCAAGCTAGAGAATCTGGATTGTTAACCCAGGTTACAATACCTGTTTTCGTGTGTTGCACTACTTCGGGAAATCCACCTGTATTAGAAACGACTACCGGAACGCGAGAGGCAAAGCTTTCTAAGGCAACAATACCAAAGGGTTCATAAAGACTAGGAAAAACGGCACAGTCAGCAACGGTTTGAAATTTATCCAAGTATTCATCAGACATAAAGCCTGTAAAATAACACTTGTGGGCAATTCCCAAATCCCAAGCTTGACGTTTAAGATGGTCGGTATTGCCACCACCAATAATTACAAACTTGACGTAACCACCCATTTGTGAAAGTATCTTCGGTGCTGCATTTAGCAATCCGGAAACATTCTTTTCATAGGTCATGCGACCGACGTAATAAACGATTTTCTCATTGTCGTCAGCAAATTGACGGCGAAAATCCTGGGCATGAAAACCTTGATGATGTTGTTTCTTTTCTGGTCTAATACCGTTATAGATAACATCGATTTTATCCCAAGGACTGTGAAGCGCTTGTTCAACTTCTCTTCGCATGTAGTCGGTACAAACTATAATCCGCCAAGCGTTGAAAGCAAGTAGGTTTTCTTTACGACTAATATAATGGTGGGTAGGAGTGTGAATACCGTTGTAGCGTCCGAATTCGGTGGCGTGGACTGTAGCAATTAGCGGCACTTTAAAGGTATTCTTGAGAGCGATTGCAGCATCCCCAACTAACCAATCATGAGCATGGATAATATCAAACGGACTATCTTCTAGCATCAACTTACCGCCGTGATGCCCCATGCTGTCATTTAAGTTTACCACCCAGTGGAAAAAGTCGTGACCACCAGCCACCGGCACGCGATGTATATGCACTCCATCAACTATCTCATACATCGGTGCCTGACCAAACTCCACCGTAATCAAGTGGACTTCATGCCCTAACTTGACTATTTCCGGGTACAACTCTGCTACATGACGCGCAATTCCTCCCACAATGCGGGGTGGAAACTCCCAACTTAATACTAATATCTTCATCAACTGAACTCCCCGATTCTTTACATTTACAAATATCCAAATATATAACTAGGGACTAGGGACTAGGGCATTCGGCATTGGGCATTGGGCATCGGGAAAAAAG
>CASBQA010000341.1 GCA_949127635.1 Nostocales cyanobacterium PMM_0069
CCCCGCAGGCTCTTAGGGTTGGGGAGGGGTTCTTTTATTATGGCTGTTTGACCGGACATGATATTACATATGATGTAGAGACGTAGCAGTGCTACGTCTCTACAAGGATTTCGGATTTTTTTATTACTGTTAATTAAACGGACATGATATAAGATAACGACTGAAGTCGTTACTACAAAACAAGAGAGGTAGATAATTCTACCTCTCTATCTCAAGTCAATTTAAAAGGTAATTCTTACTTTTACCTTTTTAGTATCTGCTGGTGCCGGGTTTGTGAACAATAAAGCTGAGAATTTGGCACTGCTTGATGTTATCAAAACCCACAACCCGAATGAAGCTGGTGGAAAATTGAGAACGGCAACCTTGAACTTCGCTCAACACTTCTTGTGTTGATTTAGCGTTGAACAAGGGCAGCTTCCACATTGTCCAGTAGAATTCGTTTGGCTCGGATTTTTCGTTAAATTCGATCGCTGGAATGTAACCTTGATCTAAAATGTACTGCACTTGCTTGGCGATTTGAGCGTCAGACAGAGGTGGCAGATAAGAAAGGGTTTCGTAACGACGCTCTTTTGGTAAGGTTTGCATAGTTGGTAATAGGTGGCGATTTATGACTACAAAAATGTTGGATGTTGGATGTTGGTTGTTAGTTGTTAGTTGTTAGTTGTAAAAAAGTACTCATAACCACTATCCACCAACCACTATCCACTAACTCGATGAGTTATCTAAATTTGGATCTGAAGCTGCTGGTTCTTCTGATTCTGGGCTGGGTATCGACATATTTAATTGCGTAATTCGCTCTAAATGCTGACGACGGTGTTCTGTATTTGCTTGTTGAATACCAATACGAATCATTTCCGGTAAGAATTCGCTGACTTCGTTGGCGATATGTTCCCTGACAGTCATGATCCTTAAAGCCAAATCTGGCTTTTCTCGAAACAGACTTTGAATGTATGCTTCTCCATCCTGAATTTTGTCGGCGGAAAAGTTATGCAGCCAAAACGCCAAGGGAGGATTCGTTTCGCCAAGTTGAGTTAGCACCGTCCGCACTGCTTGATAAGTTAGGTAGCTAGAGAGCGTCTTAACTGTATCTTTTGCAATTTGTTTTAAATCCATGCTTGACCCAGCCCAAAAGAGTTATGAATTATGAGTTACAAGTTATAAATTAATTTAACTCCTAACTCCTAACTTCTAACTCTTAACTTAAAATCAGACGGTATCCATTGCCTCGAACTCGAACTTGATTTCTTTCCACAGTTCGCAAGCAACAGCCAATTCTGGGGACCACTTACAAGCTTCGCGGATTACATCGTTACCTTCGCGAGCGAGGTTGCGTCCTTCGTTACGTGCTTGGATACAAGCTTCTAAAGCAACGCGGTTAGCGGTTGCACCAGGAGCGTTACCCCAAGGGTGTCCGAGAGTACCACCACCAAATTGTAGTACAGAGTCATCGCCGAAGATTTCTACCAACGCGGGCATGTGCCATACGTGGATACCACCAGAAGCAACTGCCATTACACCAGGCATGGAAGCCCAATCTTGAGTGAAGTAGATACCGCGTGACTTGTCTTGTTCAACGTAGTTTTCACGTAGCAAGTCAACGAAGCCCATTGTAATACCGCGTTCACCTTCTAACTTACCGACAACGGTTCCGGTGTGGATGTGATCGCCACCAGACATCCGCAAGCACTTAGCTAATACGCGGAAGTGGATACCGTGGTTCTTTTGACGGTCGATAACTGCGTGCATAGCGCGGTGGATGTGCAGCAACAGACCGTTTTTGCGACACCAGATAGCCAAGGTGGTGTTAGCGGTGAAACCTGCGGTCAGGTAGTCATGCATGATGATGGGCATTTTGAGTTCTTTAGCGAACTCAGCCCGTTCCAACATTTGTTCGCAGGTGGGAGCGGTAACGTTCAGGTAGTGACCTTTGATTTCACCGGTTTCAGCTTGTGCTTTGTGGATAGCTTCTGATACAAACAGAAAGCGATCACGCCATCTTTGGAATGGTGCTGAGTTGATGTTTTCATCGTCTTTGGTGAAGTCCAAACCACCGCGCAAGCACTCATAAACGGCACGTCCGTAGTTCTTCGCGGACAAACCGAGTTTGGGCTTGATGGTACAACCCAACAAGGGACGACCATATTTGTTTAATTTGTCACGTTCAACTTGAATACCGTGAGGAGGTCCTTGGAAGGTCTTCAAATAAGCAACAGGAATTCGCAAGTCTTCCAAACGCAATGCACGTAATGCTTTGAAACCGAACACGTTACCTACAATCGAGGTCAACATGTTGGTTACAGAGCCTTCCTCAAACAAGTCTAGAGGATAAGCAACGTAGCAAATGTACTGATTGTCTTCGCCGGCAACTGGTTCGATGTCGTAGCAACGACCTTTGTAGCGGTCAAGGTCGGTTAATAGGTCAGTCCATACTGTTGTCCAAGTACCAGTGGAAGACTCAGCAGCTACGGCTGCACCAGCTTCTTCGGGAGGAACTCCAGGTTGTGGAGTCATCCGGAATGCTGCTAAAAGGTCTGTATCTTTAGGTGTGTAGTCTGGAGTGTAATAAGTTAATCTGTAATCTTTTACCCCAGCCTGATAACCAGATTTCGACTGAGTCTTCGTTTGCGCGTAAGACATACTTTATCCTTCCAACAAGTCAATCTTTTTTTACAAGCAAATTACGTACTGTGCAATTTACCCTCACCCAGATTTTTCCCCTAACAAGCAGGAGGAAGATTCAGGAAATTTTTTCTGAAGGGTTGCTTTTAACAATGGGTAGCGGTTTTTTGATTCACACTTAGTTAAGTTAGTAATCTTCCTCACCAGTGCAATTCAATTGGTATGAACGCAAGATGCGCGTATACTCTTCCATCGTCCCACGAATGTAAATTATTTTTTATCTCTTTTTCGCACTCCACTAAAAATAGCTCAATTGAGCGATCGCCTCAAGTAAATTCACTGGTAAAGCTTGGCTAGACCATTTCCCTTACCCCATAAGTCTTTACCCGTTTCCGAGCAACAGACTCATTGAAACTTTTTTCAGAGCGGATTTAGCAGAGTCCTCAACGAAAGACAAAAATTGCACACGACGTAATTTGTATCTTGTTCCACAATATATCAATAATTCGATAAGTTATTCTTCTAATCTTCTTAACTCTTTTATTTAAATTTGTTATTTAATCTCAAAATTTAACATTTTATTAAGATATATTTACAAAATCCAAGTGATAATGGTAGCGCATTATTCAAAAAACCTGCTTTAGAAGCAATAAAAGTCAAAACTTAGGCAAAGTTACTCGGTTATTAGGAGAATACCCCTGCGATCGCATGGAAATACTGACGTAGAACCGAAGTTTCATAGCAGAAGCATGGCGATCGCACTCTAAGTTAAGATTGTAAAAGTTTTGTTGAGCTGAGGAGCGAGAATGTTAATTCCTCAACTTCAAACCCAGCGTTTAATTTTACGCGCATTTACCGAATCAGACCTTGACACTTACGCCGAAATGTGCGGTAAGGCAATAATTTACAGCATTAGTAAAATACGTTTTAATTCGTAGTGAGCGGTTCACCGCTCATATCAAGAGTTTTAAGGGCTGTTAGCGGAGCTTTTCTGTAGGGTAGCCCTTACTACATTTATACGCTTCACTTCGTAAAAACTGTTTAAAAGATACAAACTACGGGAACACTGTAATTAACCCCTACCCCTTGCAGACAAAGGCGATGGGAAATGTTTCCAAAGGAAGTTTAACAGTGGTATTGTATCGAATTCGCATTCTTTTATTAATCAGTTCTGCTTTACTGGGGTTGCTAATCTCAACAGGGATTCCAGTTAATGCTCAAAAAAATAATAGTTCTCCCCCACAAACAACCCCTGATGTAGACTCATCAGAATTAACTCCCTCTTACCCAGCTTCACCACCACCACCACGAAAAGACCCTTTACCCGACGACAGGGATCTGCAAGAACGTTTAAAAGAAACCGATTATCGTGTGAGTAATTTGCTGGGGGATGTTACAGGTAATCTTTGGGTGGGTTCTTGGCGGGGATTGTCGCACATTGACCCGAATACCGGTAAGATTTTAGGTAGAGTTAGTTTACCGAATGTCGCCATCGGTGCTTTAGCTCAAGACAAAGTAGGACGCTTGTGGGTGGGAAATTACGAAGGTTTGCAACGAGTAGACCCCCGCACAAATGAAATCACAGCACAGAATTTATTTTTGCCTTCTAAACGAGTTTTATCGCTGTTGATTGACAAGCGTGGCTATTTGTGGACGGGAACTGATAACGGTCTAGCCTTAATTAGCCCAGACCAGGGTTTAATTATGACAACAGTTAAAGACCTTCCTGGGGTTAGCGCTAACGCTTTAACTTTAGATGCTGATGGTCAACTTTGGGTTGGGACGCTTGATGGAGTAGTGCGAGTAAATACGGCTAATGCTTACGTCATGAAGTGGATTAACAATTTACCAGGAACCACAGTCCAAGCTTTAGCAATTAGTCCAGAAGGGTTAATTTGGGCAGGAATGCCGAATAATTTGCTGGTTATTAACCCGAAAACTGGTGCAGTGCTGCGTTCTGTCACTCGGTTGCGCGGACGTAATGTCACAGCAGTAAGCTTTGCCAAAGATGGTAGTGTTTGGGTGGGAACTAACAATGGTTTGTTAAGATTAAATCCACATACAGGATCGGTATTAGATGAAGTTGCCGGTCTTCCTTCTAGTCGCGTGTTTACCCTTGCACCTGATATTGGTAATAAACTATGGATCGGCACTAGTGAAGGTTTAGCTTGGTTAATGCCAAAAATGCCAAAGGCAAAAACTCATCTGGCTTTTAGTCGCGCTGTTAAATAGGGAAGAGTTAGTGGTTAGTGGTTATTGGATAGTGGATAGTGGAGAGTGGACTGTTGACTATTGACTATTGACTATTGACTGTTGACTATTGACTGTTAACCACCAACCACTAACAACTAACCAATCCAAAATGCGAGTCACTACCCAACAATTAATTCAATGGAAACAACAAAAGCGTTCAATTGTGGCTTTGACTGCTTGGGATTATGCGATCGCACAAATTCTTGATGCTGCTGGTGTAGATTTAATTTTGGTGGGTGACTCGATGGCGGTGGTGTTGGGGTATGAAACAACACTACCTATTACTTTGGATGAAATGCTCTACCACACCAAAGCTGTGCGGCGTGGGGTTAAACGCGCTTTTTTGGTGGTAGATTTACCATTTGGAACGTATCAAGATATTCAGCAAGCGATGCATTCATCGGTTAGGGTGTTGAAAGAAACGGGAGCGCAAGCCGTAAAATTAGAAGGTGGCTATCCGGCAATGATTGAAACGATCGCTCGTTTGGTGCAAGCGGGAATTCCGGTGATGGGACATGTCGGTTTGACACCGCAATCGATACATCAAATCGGCTTGCGTCAACAGGGAAAGACGCAAGAAGATGGTGAGAGAATTTTAAATCAGGCGATCGCACTCGAAGAAGCGGGTGTATTTGCGATCGTTTTAGAGCATATCACCGCAGATTTAGCAATGCAAATTACACAAAAATTAACCATCCCCACAATTGGTATTGGTGCGGGAGTGCATTGTGATGGACAAGTTTTAGTTACTTCTGATGTCTTGGGACTTTCAGAAAAACAGCCTCCCTTTGCCAAAGTTTATACAAATCTGCGGGAGACGATTTACAAAGCTGTGCAGGAATATTCTGTGGAAGTGCGAGAAAAGAAGTTTCCCCAATAGACATAGGAATGGAAAAGATGTAGAGACGTAGCAGTGCTACGTCTTCTTACAGGAATTGGGCTAGGCTAAAGGGTACAGGCTGAAAAATGAGGTCAAAAAAATGAGCCTAATCATTTCAGACGATGTGATTCGGGTGAGTGGTTTCTCTGAGCAGGAACTGTTACTAGAAGTTATTTTGATGATCTTTCAACGAAAGAAAATCAGTATTGGGAAGGCTAGTCGGTTAGCAGGGATGACGCTGCGCCAATTTCAGCATGAACTGGCAACTCGAAAAATTCCAATTCACTACGATGTAGAAGATTTTGAGAAGGATCTGCAAAATTTGCGAGAGGCTGGTCGTCTGTGATTGTAGTCAGTGATACATCTCCCATTACTAATTTGGCATCCGTAGGTCATCTAGAGTTGTTGCAGCAACTTTATGGTCAAATTGTTATTCCTCCAGCCGTTTATCGGGAACTTACAACAGCCGGTGAGACAATACCAGGATATAAAGAAGTTCAAACCTTTGATTGGATTACCGTTCAGCCTGTAAATGATTCTGAATTTGTTGCATCTCTGCTGGATCAGTTAGATGAAGGGGAAGCAGAAGCGATCGCTCTCCCAGTTGAACAGCAGGCAGATTGGTTACTAATTGACGAAGAATTGGGGAGGCAATTTGCGGAAACGTATCAGATTCGATTTACGGGAATTTTGGGGGTGTTGATCGAAGCAAAACATCGAGGTTTAATTCCTCAGGTAAAAGTTGTTCTTGATGATTTGATCACCAATGCTGAGTTTTGGGTCAGTGAGCGATTGTATCGTCATGTTTTACAGACAGTTGGAGAGTGACAGCAACCGCTGCACTGCCTAATCATAGTTATTCAAGTTCGCTGAACATTAATTGACAAAACTTCAAATCTATCGTGTGAATGGCGATCGCGCCTTTGAAGCTATATTAGTAACCAATTACACTTGTGCAACGCTTGTGCATGAATAGCGATCGCGTGATTAAAATCTTGTTTTTAGCATCAGATCCCAGTGATGCTTCTCGGTTGCGTTTGGGGCAAGAGTTGCGAGATATTCAACAAAGGTTGCAACTAGCTAAATACCGAGATAAATTCGTGTTAGAGCAACGGTGGAGCGTGCGTCCTGGAGATATCAGTGATGCAATACTGGATGTTGAACCTCATATTGTACATTTTTCTGGTCATGGCACAAATACTGGAGAGCTTTATTTTGAGAATAAATTGGGAAAAATTCAGCCTGTGACACCTGGTGCTTTGGCTGCATTATTTGAACTTGTAAATGAACAAGTTTATTGTGTAGTTTTGAATGCTTGTTATTCAGAAACTCAAGCAAAAGCAATTTCTCAGCATATAGATTTCGTTATTGGTATGAACCAAGCAATTGGTGATAAAGCTGCAAGTGAATTTGCTGTTGGGTTTTATAAAGCGCTTGGTGCAAACCGTTCAATTGAAAAAGCTTACAAATTCGGCTGTGCGGAAATTCAAATACATAATATTCCAGAACATTTAACTCCAGTTCTCTACGAAAAAACAAAGCCTATAAAAAATAACCTAGAGCCAGCTAAATATATAATTGTATTAAGCGCCACTATTGATGAAATTAACAAACCACTAGCAGAAGCTATTATTGCCCATTTGCGTCAAATTTCAGGAGACTCAACCTTGACACTACAGAAAATTGAAGCAGGCAGTGTAAAGTTAGTTTTAGAAGGTTCTCAAGAAGGACTTGAGAAAATTTTGGCTCTGTATAGAGAAGGCAAACTAGCCGAAATATTAGGTATTTCTGTGAAAAATGTGCAAGTTATAGCTTCTCAAGAACAGGCGATCGCAACTGCACAGCGTAGAGCGCATACCAAAAAATCGGCGGAAGTAGAAGGCATCTATGGACTTTATGCAGCTTCTAGGGGACGGCAAATCGTAACTCTAGAACAGGGTTTCGAGGAGCGCAATCTCGCTATGGCTTCAGAAGCAGAAAAACTGAGGCAATATTGGCGGCAACGTCTGGCAGCAGAGTGTCCAGAACAAAGCGAAGCAAATAGAGAAACTATTATTTTTTGGCTTTTGGGAAGTTACTCAAAACGCTTTGACTTGCTTAATCCCAAGGAACTGGATATCGCCAAGCAAGCAATGGAATATCGCTATCGGCTTTTATGCCAGCGCTACTTAGGAATAGCGAGAGAACGTGGTTATCGTAACTTGATAACTCGGCTGGGGAGTTTAGTGACATTACGTAATAAAATCCAGACTTGGATTTCTCTGAGTCGCGATCGCCAACGCAGTGTCATGGACGTATTGCAAGAAGTACTCCAAGAATTACTGCAAAGCGATAACTACATGCAGCAGCAAATGGCTTCCATCGCCGAGTTTACAACTGATGCCAGACTACAGAATTCTTTGCTGTTTGCCAGCATGGAAGAATATTGCTTACGACCAGTACGCAATCAGCCGTTACTAGCTTACCGTTTTGTAAATTATTTGCGACGCACCCAACGTGGTGGCTTAACCCAAGTGCCCGGTAGTGATTTAATTAGACTAGTTTCTGAAGAAATTCTCACAGACGACAACGACAATCGAGTTAACTTAGCCGATAATCAGGCGATCGCTAAATATGTTGAAGCACAACAACTAGAAGAACAGCAAGTACTGCAAAACGCAGTCAAGCAAGAATTTGAAACTTATCTTCAAGAAAATTTAGGGGAAGACGCAGTGCAGTGGTTGCGACTATATCTGCAAGGCAAATCCCAAGATGAAATCGCCAAAAAATTGAGTAAGCCAATTAAGGAAGTTTTCCGACTGCGGGAGAAAATTAGCTATCATGCCGTGCGCGTCTTTGCCGTCAAAGACAAACCGGAATTAGTAGATAACTGGCTAGAAATTTCTCTAGACGAACACAATTTGGGATTAACACCGCAGCAATGGCAGCAATTACAGTCAAAATTGACTTTAATTGAGCGGCAGTTGTTGGAACTGCGAAAAGCAGGCAAATCCATCGAAGAAATCGCTCTTTCGTTAAAACTCAAAACCCATCAGGTAATGGGCGAATGGAGTAAAATCTATCTTGCGGCTCAAAGTATAAGAGTTAAAGAGTAAAATTATACTCCTTCACCAACAGCAATCCCGCCTCACTGCTACACTAAACTTATAGCAGTTAGAGACTAGCCGCCATGTCTGTCCCCAAAGATTTTGAAGCCTCAAAAGATGTTATATTTCCGACCGGGGA
>CASBQA010000342.1 GCA_949127635.1 Nostocales cyanobacterium PMM_0069
CCCCTTGGAAAGGGGAGGGTTAGGGTGGGGTAATTCGAGAACTGGTAGTGATTCGATAACTTGTGTGTATACCGTAGCCTTAACAAGGAGAGGGGTAGGGGGTGAGGTGACGATGTGCAACTTAATATGAGTTTCTGATACAGAACTTGATAATCACATCAAACAAATGATTCCAGTTCATATAATGGAACGACAAAATTTGTTTTGATCAAGCAATGAAAAGCCGACTGGTTCACACTGAGGATTTATCACCAGAAGATAAGCAAGCTATGTACTCGCTACTTAGCACTTATTTTGAAGGTGTAAAGCAAGATGTTTTTGAGACAGACTTAAGTCAGAAAAACTGGGTAATTCTCCTCAAAGATGAAAAAACAGATCGGCTGCAAGGTTTTTCTACTCTGCTGATGTATAACACCGAGTTTGAAGGGGAAAAACTAAGTGTAGTCTATTCTGGAGACACCATAATGGACCCTAGCGGATGGTCGAGTTCTGCGCTTTCTCGCTGTTGGATAACTTCGGTAAACCAGCTTCGTCGTGATTATGCTCAGGGTAGACTATATTGGCTGCTCATTTCTGCGGGATATCGTACCTATCGTTTTCTGCCGATTTTTTGGCGGGAGTTTTATCCGCGATATGATGCAGTTACACCAGTTTATATTTCCTCGTTGCTCGAATTTCTTGCAGGCGATCGCTTTGATAACTACTATGATGCAAAAGCCGGAATAGTCCGCTTTCCTCATCCCCATGTGCTGCGAGACTCTCTGCGGGGAATTCCCCTAGAAAGACTGCAAGATCCTCACATCCGCTTCTTCTCACAACGTAACCCCCATCATCTCCAAGGCGCCGAACTCGTCTGCTTGACAGAAATTTGTGAAGAAAACCTGACAGATGCAGGGAGACGAATGTGGTTTGCTAATTCCCCGATGAAGCAGCAGCAACAGTTTCCAGGAGAATGGGGGATAGAAAAAAATACTCCTCATCTCAAACCTGCAATACTCTTTTAGAGTTGCTTGGCGATCGCAACATTTTGATAACTATTAAATTAGGAATTATATAATCAGCTGCTTCACCAGAAGTGAAAACCTCAACATGAATATCAACTCGCAGATTTTTAGCGCAAGAAACCAAAAAAAGACTTTCAATAACCCACAGCGCTTTATCGAGGGGTGGTATTGGGTATTACCCTCGCGTAATTTAAGGAAGGGTGAGGTAAAAGCTGTTACTGTTCTCGGTCGCGAACTAGTTATTTACCGAGGGCAAGATAAAAGAGTAATTACCTTTGATGCCTATTGTCCCCATATGGGCGCCCATTTAGCAGAAGGCAAAGTTGAAGGTAATGAATTGCGCTGTTTTTTCCACAACTGGAAGTTTGACGCTGATGGGATTTGTGTTGATATCCCCTGTTTAGGGGAACCGCTGCCGATGAAGTTGAAATCTTGGCATACGGGAGAGAAATATGGGATGATTTGGGTTTGGGCTGGGGAAACTCCACACCAACCGTTACCCTTTGTCCCGGAATTGGCAGATGAAGAATGTTACAGCGCTTTAGGTTCTCGCTTCATTAAAAATTGTCATCCCAATGTGGTGATGATTAATGCAATTGATGCTCAACATTTCAATACAGTTCACAATTTGCCATTAGAAATTGTCTTTCACAAAGACGAACCGAATGAGAATGCGATCGCCTTCAGCAATACTACACGTGGTGGTGACGATTCGTTTTTTATCAAGTTGATTCGTCCTTTCTACAAAAACGCCGTCACCTACAGTATGTGTTATTGGTACGGTAGCACGGGTACAGTTACAGTTGGACCCGACTTTCTGCACTTCCACATCATGTTTACGCTGCGGATGACGGAAGGAGGAAAAGCGGAAGGTCAAACTTTGTTCATTACGAAAAAACGCAAAGGTCTTTTCGGTTGGTTGTTTAACAAAGTTGTCCTATCACTGACGAAGATGGTGGGTAACTACTTTGCTAAAGGTGATACGAAGATTTTCCAAACAATTAAGTTTGACATCAGAACCCCAATTAAGGCAGATCAATCCATTATGCAGTTTATCAATCATGTGGAAAGACAGACAGCCTTATCTTGGGAAACTTGGCTAGAAGCGCGATCGCATGAAGGAGAAATCAGCGATCGCTCAAGATTGCGAGATGAAATGACTAGTGACTGATAAAGTCCACATACGCAAAGACGTTCCGATGGAACGTCTCTACGTGTATTTAATCACATTCCTCACTCAACCGAAAAGCGCTATATTACACAGCGTCTAGAAACTCTAGCTGACAATCCATCTCTGTCCCGTTAGCAAGTTTTATCCGCACACTCCCAAGTCTAGACGGGTACAAATCGACAATGAATATTTGTCCTAACACTTTATGCCGTACTGGTTTATTAGCTATGTAATATTTTGTGGCAGTTTCAATGGTCATGGAATCTACCTCTAGATTACCTTTATACTTACACATACTGTAAAGACGTTCCACCGGAACGTCTCTACAAATCAGCAACAGCGAACCAATTATATATTTGCCTGCTGCCGTTGATACAGTGACCAATACAAACCCTTTTCTTGCAACAGTTGTGAGTGCGTACCACGTTCGGCAATTACACCACGTTCCATCACCAAAATCAAATCGGCACGTTTGAGAGGTGCAAAACGGTGGGCAATCAGAAACACGGTGCGGTTACTAGAAACTTTTTGCAAGTTTTGCAAAACCTGCTGTTCAGTTTCACTATCCAAAGCACTCGTAGCTTCATCTAAAATTAATATTGGTGCTTGGGAGAGAAATAACCTCGCTAAAGCAATACGTTGCCGTTGTCCACCAGATAAAGCTGTACCGCGTTCGCCAACATTATTTTCGTAACCGTAAGGCAATTCACTGATAAAATCGTGAGCAACAGCTAGTCTGGCAGCTTCTACAACTTGTTCGGCAGTAATATCAGGATTGCCGAGGGTGATATTTTCCAAGATGGAACCGTTAAATAAAAAGTCTTCTTGGAGAACTACCCCAGTTTGTTGACGCAATGATGCAAGATCGGCACTTTTGATATCAAAACCATCAATCAGGATGCGTCCTGATTCTATTTGATAAAGACGCTGCAACAGCTTAGAAAGGGTACTTTTACCAGAACCTGAGCGTCCGACAATGCCAACAAACTGTCCTGGTTCAACGTTGAAGGAGATTCCCCGCAGAACCGGTTCAGTATTTTGTCGATAGCGGAAAAATACTTGCTCAAAAGCAACTTCTCCTTTTAGGGGTGGTAAAACTAGACCAGTTCCGGCTTCAGCTTCTGGCGCAACATTCAGAATATCACCAATTCGGTCAACTGAAAGTAGAACTTGTTGGAGATTTTGCCATAGTTGGACTAACCGCAATAATGGTCCTGTTACCCTCCCAGAAAGCATTTGAAATGCCACCAACTGCCCGATTGTCAGTTTTTGTTCGATGACTAATTTGGCGCCAAACCAGAGTATTAGGAGGCTGGAAAGGTTGGTGAGAAAGTCACCGATATTGCTGCTAATGTTGGAGGTGGTGGAGGCTTTGAAACCTGTGCGGATGAAACGAGCAAATAAGCCTTCCCAGCGATCGCGTGCTACTGGTTCTGCTGCATGTGCTTTGACTGAGTGAATTCCTGTCACCGTCTCAACCAGAAACGATTGACTGTCAGCACTGCGGTTAAATGTTTCGTTCAGCCAGCTTCGTAGAATTGGTGTTGAGACAATTGTCAAAATAGCAAACAACGGCAACACAGCCAAAGCAACTACGGTAAGTTTCACACTATAGTAAAACATCAATACCAGGTAAACCACGGCAAAGATGCTATCTAATATGACAGTTAATGCTGTACCTGTGAGAAACTGCCGAATTTGTTCTAGTTCTTGAACCCGTGCTATTGTATCACCGACGCGTCGCGCTTCAAAGTAAGATAGAGGTAAGCGCATCAAGTGGCGAAATAGCTGTGCTGATAAACTCAGATCCAGACGACGAGCTGTATGGGTGAAGATAAATAGCCGGAGGATGCCGAGTGCTGCCTCAAATAATGATACTGACAAAAGAGCGATCGCCATCACATCAAGTGTGGGCAAACTCTCTTGCACCATCACTTTATCGATGACAACTTGGGTAATTAGTGGTGTTGCTAACCCCAAAAGTTGCAAAGTAAAAGATGCCAGCAACACTTCACCGAGTAATCCCTTGTATTTTGCAACTGCGGGAATGAACCAATGAAGGTTAAATTTTTCTTGCTGCTGAATGACTTCTACTTGCCAAAGTTGTCCATCCCAAGCGGTTTCGGCAATTGATTGCGAAACACTTTCACAAGTGCGATCGCTCGATTTGGGATTGGCAATAATTAGGCGATCGCCTTTCACGCCATATGCTACCACCCAATTACCTTGTTTCCCTTGGGATTCACCCCACTGCAACAAAGCCGGGAAAGATAACGAACGTAATTCACTCCAACTTACTTGCAAACGCCGCAATATAAAACCTAACTTCTCAGCAGCTTCGGCGACATTTTTCGGTCGTTGTCCTCTGATTTGGCGTTGTACCCATTCCAGTTGCAAGGGATTATCTAACTTTTGCGCCACCATTGTCAAACAAGCGGCGGCTGTGTTTGAGTTAGAAACAAATGGATAACCCGATACATAACTAGAGGAGTGGGAGAGTGCAGAAGTGGCAGAAGAGGGGACGGGAGAAAACTCTTCTTGTTTCCCCCTCTCCC
>CASBQA010000343.1 GCA_949127635.1 Nostocales cyanobacterium PMM_0069
AATTGAAGCCTAAGATTAAATGCCAAGCTTATTTTTCATCTCCTGAACCCTTGAAGAGTGCGTGCCTTTTAGGGAATGAAACAGCCCTGCTTTATAAGGGGGGATTAAGGGGGGTAAAATGCGGGTTGAACAAGCCACTCCGACTTGTGTGTACACGGTAGCCTTATAAAGGAGAGGGTGTACATTTAAATAATATTTTTTAAAAAATCAAATAAAAATTCAATAAACCTTGTAGAGACGTAGCACTGCTACGTCTCTAAGTGTAATTATTATGACAAATCCGACAGCAACATTGTTAATTTCCTGCCCCGATCAACGGGGACTTGTAGCGAAAATTGCCAACTTCATTTATGCTAATGGTGGCAACATCATCCACGCAGACCAGCATACAGACTTTGCGGCTGATTTATTTCTCACGCGGATTGAATGGCAGTTGAATGGATTTAATTTGCCGCGAGAATTGATTGCACCAGCATTTAGTGCGATCGCACAACCGTTAAGTGCAAAGTGGGAACTGCATTTTTCTGATACTATCCCGCGCATTGCCATTTGGGTAAGCAAGCAAGACCATTGTCTATTTGACTTGATTTGGCGACAACGTGCGAAAGAGTTTGCATCGGAAATTCCGCTAATTATTAGCAACCATCCTGATTTAAAGCTGGTGGCAGACAAATTTAATATCGATTATCACCACATTCCCATTACTAAAGATAACAAGTCAGAACAGGAAGCTAAACAACTAGAATTACTACACCAATATAAAATTGATTTGGTTGTATTGGCTAAATATATGCAAGTTGTCAGTGCAGATTTTCTTACTAAATTTCCCCAAACTATTAATATTCACCACTCATTTTTACCAGCTTTTGTTGGTGCAAATCCCTATCACAGAGCTTTTGAACGTGGTGTAAAAATTATTGGGGCAACGGCTCATTACGCTACTGCTGATTTAGATGCTGGTCCCATTATTGAGCAAGATGTAGTCCGAGTAAGTCACCGCGATGAAGTTGAAGATTTGATTAGAAAAGGTAAGGATTTGGAGCGAGTTGTCTTAGCAAGGGCAGTGCGTTTACACTTACAAAATCGGGTTTTGGTGTATGGAAATCGAACTGTGGTTTTTGAGTAGAGACGTTCGGTGTGGAACGTCTCTACGAATGTCATGCTACACGTTTATTATCTCTCGACAATCTGTCCTCTGAGACTCTCGACAAATGCCAGGACTTCGTTTTTCGCTCTTTGTTTCACCCCGTTTTTATCAAGAGCTCGCGCTACACCATTAGCAAAAGCATCAAATTCACTGTTTGTCAGACCTCCACCCATTCCACTATGGGAAAGCTTCATAGTCCGACCTGTATAAATACAGGGACCACCTGCCGCTTGGCAGAATTGATCTATGAGGAACTGACGTAACCGCTGTCCTGAGTTGGTGCTTAAGCCAACAAAGTATTTACCAATTAGTGGGTCATTGATTACGTTTTGTGCGGTATCGTCAATGACGGCTGCGATCGCATTATAGCCTCCCAGTCTTTGATAGAGAGACCTTCCTCCTGAACTTTCTGAATCTGAATTATACTGAGCTATGATTGCTGGAGTTGTTGATAGTTGTGCTGTTGGCGTTGTGGTTGTGGAAACAGCAAAACTAGGAGTTAATCTGAAAATTGTCACAATCACGAGACTGATACAAACCAATCCCAACCAGAAAGCCTTTGTAAATAGGCTTTTTATTTTCATGGGTAAAATTCCTCTCTTAAGTTTGATGCTGCATAAGTGTTCTTACTTTTACGCCGTTTAATCCCGGCAGTGTAATTACTAGGACTTACGCACTCGTTACCAGAAAACAAGACTTTGAGATTGCTTCCTTGCGTCGATAGGGACGGAAATATGTAGTCCGTGCGTAAGTCCTGATTACTTAAACTTTGATCACTTGAGATTAAACCATAAATTCCGTGCAATTACTATATCTAATAAATAGATTCATACAAACCAAGATTTTCCACTCTTCACACATCATAAGCGGCTGGAATAGCTAATGATAGGACGATGGGGGTGTGACTCAAGCAAAAAAATCAGTGATTTTACTCACTATAATTTGGAATAAATTTGTGAAAAATTTACAAATTCACTTCTTGTCTTGTTAAAAAATTTATAATTTATTCTTTCTTAGAGGATGGGGGTGAAAGTATTAGAAAAGACTTAAAAGCCCCTAATTTGACATTATCAGCCTTTATCCTCTTGGTCAGCGCGAATCAATTCAGCGATAAAAGCGACGATCGCAGATACTAAAATTAAGATGACGCTCAAAGCATTAATATCTGGCTTGACTCCAGCTCTGATGCGGCTGAAAATTTCCATTGGTAGTGTGTTGGAACCACTACCGGCGGTGAAGCTGGCAATGAGAAAGTCATCTAGACTGAGTACAAAAGCAAGCAGACAACCTGCGATAATTCCAGGCATTAGCTGAGGTAGCAATACTTGGATGAAGGCTTGCATTGGTGTGGCTCCTAAATCAAGTGCGGCTTCTTCTAAGTGGGGATCTATGTTGGTAAGTCGCGATGAAACTACAAGCGCAACGTATGCTAGACAGAAGACGACATGAGCGGCAACTATTGTCCACAAACTTAAGGGGATGGCAAAGGCTGCTAAAAAAACTAGGGTAGCTACAGCGATCGCAATATCGGGAATAATCAATGGTAGGTAAGAAATTCCTCGATACAATGCCTTTCCCGGAAACTGGTAACGCGCTATCCCTACCGCCATTAAGGTTCCCAGCACTGCTGCTATACTTACGGCACTACAAGCAACTATTAAACTGTTTTTTAAAGCTGATAATATACGTTCATCACTGAATAGCTTAGTATACCAATCAAGGGTGAATCCTTGCCAAGTTGCACTGTAAGGCGAGGAGTTGAAGCTATAAAAGGCAAGTACCAAAATCGGCAGATACATCACCACAAACATCAGTAGTGAGAAAACCGCTTGCCATGCGACACGCGGTTTTTTTTGGGATGAATATATATTCACGTTTATTTTAAGCTAGTTCTTCCTTATCAAAATCTATTTTATCATTTTTCATGTCAATAGTCAATATTATAAGTACGTAGGCACAAATAAACCTAACTATGTAACGAAAAGTAAAAACGCTGAAAACCTTGCGATTGCTTTACTCCACTTCGTTGCGTTCGCTTCGGACATAGTTATAAATTTTCTCACCCATCTACTTACAGCAGATTGCCCTTTAATCGAATACATGTAGAGACGTAGCAGTGCTACGTCTCTTTGTAAATTGTTTACATCAGTAGATTAACTCCAAACCAGTAGAGAATTAAAACTGAAACAACACTTATCCACAAAATTCCTTTGTTCGTATACCAATTCTTGTTCATTCGATTTTTCCTTGTTGAGTGGGGATAGCATTGTAAAAACTAGGAAATAAGCTATTGCTTGGCATTTCCCGTAGTTATTATTAGCTATCTCCAATTAATTATCAAATTTGGTTCAATTTGCGATTTTAAGAAATTGAGCAACCATTACCTATTTGGTTGTTAATACTATTTTAGCGATCGCCACAGTATTTTGACCAGCAGATAAATAAGTAAATCGTATATCTCTTAAGATAGAGAATAATCCAGTTTTAGTTAGTTTTTTGAAATATTACTCTCTCAAGAGGTAGTTATTTCCTTCCTTCCGGTAGACAGGAATTCTCGAAATATGTATATATAATTGAAATTAAATTATTGTATTTTAACAGTTTGTTTTCAAACTTAATTCTTATGCAGAGTGCATCAATTGCAAACACTTTTGAGTAAGAAAGCAAGCCTTTTAAATGCAAGTCTTATTTATTGGGAGGTTTGTAATGCGGATTGCTCAAGTAGCTCCACTATGGGAGAGAGTACCACCCCCCGCTTACGGCGGGATCGAGTTAGTAGTAGGCTTATTGACTGATGAATTAGTCCGACGAGGGCATGAAGTAACGCTGTTTGCATCGGGTGATTCTATCAGTTTGGCAAAGCTAGAATCAGTTCATCCGCGTGCTTTACGACTTGACCCGACTATCAAGGAGTACGGTGTCTACGAGTTGATGAATTTAAGTTCAGTATATGACCGGGCAGAAGATTTTGATATTATTCACTCGCATATGGGCTTTGGGGCATTGCCTTACGCTAAGTTGGTAAAAACTCCTACGGTTCATACGTTGCATGGTGTTTTTACACCTGACAACGAAAAAATGTTTAAACATGCTAAACAACAACCATACATCACTATTTCTGAGGCACAACGGGAACCGAGGTTAGACCTTAACTGTGTAGCGACTGTTTACAACGGAATTGATGTTAGCAGTTATGAGTTTCACCCTCAACCGGAAGATGAGCCTTACTTAGCCTTTTTGGGTAGGATGTCACCAGAAAAAGGACCACACTTAGCAATAGAAGTTGCTCTAAAAACTGGCTGGCGTTTGAAAATAGCTGGTAAGGTGGATGTTGTTGATATGGAATTCTATGAAAAAGAAATTAAGCCCCACATCGACGGTAAGCAAATTGAATATTTGGGTGAAGCAAACCATGAGCAGAAAAATGCTTTAATGGGTGGTGCTGTAGCAACGTTGTTCCCCATTACTTGGCGAGAACCATTTGGGTTGGTGATGGTAGAATCAATGGCAGCAGGGACACCAGTTATCGCGATGAAACTAGGGTCTACAAAAGAAGTAATTGACCACGGGAAAACGGGTTTCCTCTGCGACAATATCGAAGAATTCGTTAATGCGATCGCTCGGGTGAGAGAATTAGATCGCGGTGCTTGTCGGGAGTATGTCTCGAAGCATTTCAGCTTGGAAGCAATGACCGATGGCTATGAAGCTGTTTATCGGCAACTTGTGGCAGATAAATTTTCTCAGCGCAATGGACATTTCCGCAATGCGGTAACTTTAGCCAAAAGCGGCATTTAGCCTTTTATCGGTTTTGATGTAGTGTCAGGCGATCGCCATTTCTTGATCAAGCCTTGGTATGATATTTTAGGCGATCGCTATTCCAAATCTCTAAATGGTTTTTCTGACAACAAATAATTATGTTTCTTCCAAAAGTGGATGCTTCTTATGACTTGCGGTAACACAGGTTCCTGCGGCTAAAAATGCTACAGCACCGATAAATATTTCCGGTACAAGTGAAAGAGTCGCTAATTGGGTAAATATAGCTGTAAATAAAGCTCCTCCTAGCTAAATGAGTTGTGAAAATCGAGAGGCTCAGATCCCCGACTTCTCAAAGAAGTCGGGGATCTTGTTGTTCACGCTCTTATTTAGGACTGCTATATCTTCCCAGTAGCTAATCTCCTTTTCAATTAATAAGCAGCGTGAAAGTCAATAGCCGGTTGGAGAAATAACATAATTCCTCCTACCACGACAAAAGATAAAGTTACCCAAAAGAAAATTTTCATCCCAAAGTGATTTTCTCATTCTCGCCGCTACTAGCTTTTTCACCCGTAGTAATTGCTTTTACCAAACCAATTGTGTGTGCCACAAAGTTGGATGGTGCATCCCAATATTCAGCTTTGACTACATTCACTTTGATTAAACCAATATCCGGTTCGTCTAATCCTTTGGGAAACCAAGCTTTGAGTTCTGGCTTCCACAGTTCTTCAATTTTATTGCGGTCTTTGACTAATTGTGCTGTGCCGGACATAGAAACGTAACTCTGTTTATTAGGTGCGGCAAAACTAACATTAACCTGTTCATGGTGTTCGATTTCATCTACTTTATGAGAAGGAGCGTAGGTGAAAAACCAAAGAGTACCATCAGATTCAATTACGCCATTCGTAGACATAGGACGACTGTGCAAAGTTCCATCGTCATCGATAGTGGTTAACATGCCACAGTCAATATCTTTGACTAGTTCACGCAGCTTTTCAATTTTTTGATTTTGGTCTGTATCAGTTGTCATTGATTATTACTCTTGTCTCTATTTCAAAACTTAAGTTTAGTGAATTTTTCAACTCTTTTTATGTGTTAACGTTTATTCTGTTCTACTGCGTGAACCTTGAGGAGGATTTCTGCAAAAATCATTCTTTTAGCTATATCCATAGAGGTATAAAAATAATTCGTAGTGAGCGGTTCACCGCTCAATTGCAAAGCCTTTAAGTCCCATAAGGGATAGAGCCGCTTACTACATTTACTACATTAGTTTAATTTTTTTCTATCCAAGGGAGGAAGAAATAAGATTTGCAGTTGTGTGATAAAAAATAAATCACCGTATACAGTCAGCTTTTGAGATAATGCCACACGCGGAAAAGTTCCAAAACCAGTTGGCTGATAATTTGTTATCGTTGCACCAGCAAATAAATAAACAAGCGAATTACTCGATGGTCGCAACTGTTGAAGAAGGAATGGTGTTGCAACTTGCTGATGGTAGTATCCAAGCTGGCAATACGGCTTGCGATCGCATACTTGGATTGACTGCCGAGCAGCTGATAGGGCATACTTCGGACGATCATCCTTGGCAATCGATTCGTGAAGATGGCTCTCCTTTCTGGCGTGAGTCTCACCCAGCGATGGTAGCCTTGCAAACAGGAAAGCCATGTTTGAATGTGGTGATGGGTTTGTATAAGCCAAATGGTCAGCTAGTCTGGCTATTGGTGAACTCACAACCTTTATTTTTGGCTGGAGGAACAACACCGCTAGCTGTTGTGACAACTTTTTCGGAGATTAAAAAATCAACTGGTGCGGCATCATTTCCAGAATACCAGTCGCCAGAACAAGATACAAAAATTGCCTTGCGACATCACGAACAATTTGATTTAGCAGCGGTTAATTGCCTATTCTACGATTGGGAGGTTTCGCGGGGTACTGTAGAAAGAACTCAGGGTCTGACTGCGCTTTTGGGATACACTCAACAAGAAGCTGAACCGACGCAACAATGGTGGCAACAGCTTGTGCATCCGGATGACTTACAACGAGTTGATGAGGAATTTAAAGCTAGTTTGGCAAAAGGCGATCGCTATAAAATTGAGTACCGAGTGCGTCATAAAGATGGTCATTATGTGTGGCTACAGGATCGAGGGTTTGTTGAGCAGGATGCAGATAATCGGTGTATTAGGATAGTTGGTATTGGAATTGACATTAGCGATCGCAAAAAAACCGAAGCAGATTTACAACAAAGTGAAGAACGCATTCGGCTTGCAACCACTGCGGCTAATCTGGGTATGTGGTTTTGGGATTTAACCACCAACGAGTTAATTTGGACTTCTAAGTGTAAGGAACTATTTGGATTTCCACTTGACACGACAATTACTTACGAGCTTTTCCGGAATCGTCTGCATCCAGAAGATCGCGATCGCACTGATGAAGCTGTTAGCTGTGCTGTTGCCCAAAAGGTAGATTATGATATAGAATATCGCGCCGTTTGGACTGATGGTAGCGTGCATTGGCTTGCCGCTAAAGGTCGAGGGTTTTATGATGCCGATGGTGAGCCAATACGGATGATGGGAACAGTTCAAAATATTGGCGATCGCAAACAAGCTGAAGAAACTCTACGTCAAAGTGAAGAACGTTACCGTTTATTAGCTGACACTATTCCAGAAATGGTCTGGACAACAGATGCTGAAGGACTGGTAACTTACGTAAATCAGCGTTGGCAAGAATACACGGGGTTAAGTTTAGAGGAAATTGCTAGCTACGGCAGGAAAAAAGTACTGCATCCAGATGATGTAGAAATATCTACACAATTGTGGACAGAAGCGCTGCAAAATGGTACACCTTACGAAATAGAACATCGTTATCTCAGAGCTGCTGATGGGACATATCGTTGGCATCTAGTACGAGGTTTACCGATAAAAGACCATCAAGGACGCGTCGTCAAATGGTTTGGCACTTGTACAGATATTCATCAGCAAAAACAAATTGATGAAGAACGTGCCCAAATTTTAGAGCGAGAAAAAGCTGCCCGTCTAGAAGCAGAAGCAGCAAACCGCATCAAAGATGAGTTTCTTGCTGTACTTTCTCATGAATTGCGATCGCCTCTCAATCCGATTTTAGGTTGGACAAAGTTACTTAAAACCCGCAAATTTGATGAAGCGGCAACTTTTCGGGCTTTGGATACCATCGAACGCAATGCTAAATTGCAGATTCAACTAATTGACGACTTGCTGGATGTCTCCCGCATACTGCGAGGTAAAGTATGTTTGAATTTTGCTGCCTTTGATTTAGCAATTATAATTAATGCCGCAATCGAAACAGTAAAATTGGCAGCACAAGAAAAATCTATCGAAATGCATCTGCAAATTGAGCCGAATGTAGGTAAAATTTTGTGTGATTTTAATCGCTTGCAGCAAGTCGTTGGCAATTTGCTCAATAATGCTATTAAATTTACGAACGCCGGGGGACGAGTTGATATCAAGCTGTCGGTGTGCAGGGGAC
>CASBQA010000344.1 GCA_949127635.1 Nostocales cyanobacterium PMM_0069
ACTTGCTTACCCAAAACATTGACTGTACCCCCGGTGGAACCTGAGACATCAACTTTGCCAGATATAATAGTTGTACCTGGGGAAGTTGGAATTTTCAGGTTTGAATTTATTAGTTGTACAGTACCATCAGAATTACCAGTTAAGCCAGTATTCCCCACAGTGAGCAATTCTGGTAAAGAAGCGACGGGAATAGTCGAGTTTGATTGATTGCTTAAAGGCTGAATTTCCAAACTTAAAATATTTCCCGGTTGACTCAAACGCACCCAATTTTGCCCAGGAACAGAAGTAACGACGATTTGCCCCCCAGGTGCGGAAAGTTGCCCAGTATTAATTACCGTACCACCTAATAAAGTTAAACTTTGACCAACCCCTACCCCTAAATTACCAGCATTAATAATTGCTCCTGCTTGGTTGGTTGTAAAAGCGAATCCGGTGGGTTTGCCTACCAACGCAGTATAGTTATTTGTGGCGATCGCATCAAACCAAGCATTCCCAAACCCAATACCGTTTGCCGTCGTTGCTGTAAAAGCACCAGGAACGTTTAAACTAGCATTTGCACCAAATACAAATCCAGCTGGATTCAGCAAAAATAAATTAGGACTTCCACCCGTTACCTGAATCAAACCATTGATAATGGAAGGATTACCCCCTGTAACTCTACCGAGAATATTTTGCAAAGCTGGATTAGCCTGAAAATTGGCGATTTGTTCTGGTGAAATGCCAAACTCTTGAAAGCTGTGAAATAAATTTGCCCCATCCCCAGAAGTTTTACCACCACTAATATCAAGTCTATTTCCGTTAGGTGTTACAATCGTGTTTGTTCCGTCAGCAGCGGGAATAATTTGTTGCGCTGAAGCTAATCCCGCGCTCATCGTTCCGAATAGGGGAAGAATGCCTAGACAAACATACCTGATAAAATTTTGATATCTTTTTAAGATGATTATTTCACGCAGAGGCGCAGAGGCGCAGAGAGAAAGATTTTGTTTCTGTAATTTAATATCTTGAGCGTTTTCTTTATTCCTTTGCGACTCTGCGCCTTTGCGCGAGCTTTCTCTTAACAAAAACCTACCGTTGGATAATTCTAGATCAATTTGATATTTCTCAGCAAGTCCCCGCCGTTTTAACGCTTCAGCAATTACCCGCTGGGATAATAGAAGCATTTCCAATCTACGCTCTTGGGTAATATTCCCTGGATGAGTCCGATAATAGTAAAGTGGCTTTTTTACCCGTCCGACAGCAGCAACTTCAGAGAGTCGCAGACATAAATCGTAATCTTCAACGACATCTGGTGAACCCTCAAAACCCTTGACTTGCTCGAAAAGCGATCGCCGAATTAAGCGAAAATGGAAAGTCATAAAGTCTACCAAAAGCCGTTCAAAAGAGTAGGGAATTGAACAGCGATGACCGTAACCAGTAACTTTACCACTTGCATTTATATCATAATAATCTGTATAAACAAACCCCATTTCCGGATTGCGTACAAGTACAGCGGCAGTTTCTGTTAAAGCGGTAGATGCCAGCAAATCGTCGCTATCTAAGAATCCGATGTATTCTCCCGTCGTTTGCAAAGCTGCTGCTTGACGCGCTGCCGCAATACCTAAATGAGGTGCTTTTACTACCCGTAAACGCTTATCTTGTTGAGCAAACTTGTTCGCGATCGCCACCGATTCATCTGTAGAACCATCATCCCAAATTAGCAACTCCAAGTCTTGCCATGTCTGTCCTAAGACGCTAGCGATCGCTTCTCCCAGGTAATTTTCCCGATTGTAGTTGACGATAATAATGGAGATTAATTGCGACATGGAGCACTCGTAGCAATTCAAGGGTGTAAACACAATATAATGCTCATGGGGAGCAACGAGAGTGAAATCACTAAAAAATGTAACTATTTAAAATACAAAAATTCGATTTACTCGCAGATATGACATACTCAGACATCGGCATTAGAAAATAAATTAGGACTTACGCAACTGGCACATATATCGGGGTCAAGAGTCAAGGGTCAAGGGTCAAAAGTCCAAAAAATCTGGACTTTTGAATGCGTGACTCTTGACAACCTCTACGAAAAAAATATGACACGCAGCTTTAGTCCTATGATTGTAGAGACGTAGCAGTGCTACGTCTGTTGGTTTCAGGTAACGCATCAGAAAAAAGCAGTCGATGTCTATTGCTGAATATCAAAGACGCGGTTTCCACACTTTCCAATATGTTTTATGAAATCCCTAATTTCTCCTACAGACGTTCCGATGAGACGTCTCTACCATCACAGCCAAAATATACGTGTCAGATATGCTTTGTTAATTCTGCATTCTGTCTGCATTGTTTGCATAGCACTAAAAGCTACGGCTGATGATGGCAATATAAATAACGTAACATTTCCACCAATTGCACAGACATCAGATATTAACCCAGCAACAAAACCAGTTTCAAGCGATCGCACTTTTGTCCGTCAAATCAAAGTTGTCGATAGCACTGTTTTTAGCGAAAAAGACTTTAACCCCATTTTACAGCCGTTTGTCGGACGAGAATTAACTATTGAAGAAATTAGACAAGCCGCAGATAAAATTACTCAGCTTTATTTAAATCAAAAATATATCAATTCCAGAGCGATTCCCGTCACTGACCAGACTACAGACGGTGTGGTGGTAATTCGTGTTATTGAAGGACGTGTATCAGAGATTCAAGTTCAAGGAACAAAGCGATTAAATCCAGGTTATATTCGCGATCGCATCAAACTTGGTTCTAAAATCCCTCTTAATACTATACAACTTGAAGACCAACTAAAGTTACTGCGAATCGATCCACTTTTCACCAATGTGGAAGCTAGTCTACGTCCTACAGGTAAGGTTGGTCAAAGTACTCTCATTGTCAGAGTGCAAGAAGCTAACCCCATCACCGCTAGCTTTGGTGTAGATAATTATTCACCACCTAGCGTTGGGGGAGAAAGATTAGGTATTGAATTGCGCGATCGCAATTTAATCGGAATTGGTGATGAGTTGTCAGCCTCATACTACCATACTCTCTCAGGCGGTTCTGATGTTTTTGATTTTAGTTATCAAATTCCCGTTAATGCGATGAATGGCAAGGTACAATTAAGAGTTGCCCCCAATCGGAACAAAATTACCGAAGCTCCATTTAACAGATTAGGCATTCGCGCAGATCAAGATTTATATGAAATCAATTATCGTCAGCCGTTAGTGCGATCGCCAAGAGAAGAATTTGCTCTTTCGTTAGGATTTACCTATCAAGATGGTCAAACCTTTCTTTTTGATCGACTTCCCACCCCTTTTGGGATTGGTCCTGATGAAAATGGAGTTAGTCGTACCAGTGTAATCAAGTTTAGCCAAGATTATGTTAAACGCGACCCCCAAGGTGCTTGGTTCGTGCGATCGCAATTTAATTTTGGTACTGGCTTATTTGATGCTACCATAAATAATGCACCTATCCCTGACGGTCGTTTTTTCAGTTGGTTGGCGCAAGCACAGCGCGTACAACGACTGAATAACGATAACTTATTGCTGATTCAAGCAGACTTACAACTAACACCAGACAGCTTACTACCTTCCCAACAATTCGTAATCGGTGGTGGACAGTCGGTGAGAGGATATCGGCAAAATGCTCGTTCTGGGGATAATGGTTTTCGTTTCGGAATTGAAGATCGATTCACCCTCAAACGCAACGAGTCAGGATTATCCACCATTCAGCTTATACCATTTCTCGACTTAGGAGCCATCTGGAATCAATCTGATAATCCTAACAAACTACCCAGCCAAAGATTTTTAGCAAGTGCAGGTTTAGGGTTATTGTGGAATCAAGCATTAGGAATCGATCGCCTAGCTTTACGACTCGATTATGGAATTCCCTTCATCGATTTAAACGATAAAGGTAATAATGCCCAAGACGAAGGCTTTTATTTTAGTGTGCGTTATCAACCGTAGTGAGGAATGCGCGTCCTCAAAGATAATTTACATAACTTTCAATTATATCATGTCCGGTAGATTGCATATGATGTAGAGACGTAGCAATGCTACGTCTCTACAAGGATTTCGGATTTTTTTCTTCATGTCAATTAAACGGACATGATATAATATCTACCCGTGAACGTTTCCACCAGAAGAGTGAGTCCTCAAACTTGAGAGCGCTGAAGCGCTCACTACAACAATTATAATCAACAAAGTTTCATTTATATCTACCCGTGAACGTTCCCACCAGCCTTTCTACCCAAACTCGCAAGGCAGATCACATCCGCATCTGTCTTGAAGAAGACGTTCAATGTCAGCAAATCACTAATGGACTTGAACGCTATCGCTTTACTCATTCTTGCTTACCCGAATTAGACCGTCAGGACATTGACATCAGCACAACGTTTTTAGGGAAAACCCTCCTGGCACCGTTGTTAATTTCTTCCATGACTGGTGGTACAGAACAAGCCGGAATAATTAACCGCCGTTTGGCAGAAGTCGCACAACATTATAAAATAGCAATGGGTGTTGGTTCTCAGCGCGTCGCAGTAGAAAAACCTTCGGTTGCTGATACCTTTGCGCTGCGAAAGTACGCACCAGACGTTTTGCTGCTTGCGAATTTGGGCGCCGTGCAATTGAACTATAAATACGGTATAGATGAATGTCTGCGCGTAGTCGATATTTTGGAAGCCGATGCTTTAATTTTACACCTAAACCCGTTGCAAGAATGCATCCAAGGGCGAGGCGATACAAATTTTCGCGGATTGCTTGACAAAATTGCCGACTTATGTGGTAAAATAGAATTACCAGTAATTGTGAAAGAAGTCGGAAATGGCATTTCGGCAAAAATGGCAGAAAAGCTGATTGCTGCGGGTGTGACAGCAATTGATGTAGCCGGTGCAGGTGGCACATCTTGGGCGAAGGTAGAAAGCGAAAGAGCAGAAAATGCTTTACAAAGACGTTTAGGAGAAACCTTTGCTGATTGGGGTTTGCCGACAGCAGAATGTATTAGAAGTATTCGCAGTGTTGCACCAAAAGTTCCATTGATCGCTTCTGGGGGATTGCGTCATGGACTGGATGTGGCAAAAGCGATCGCACTCAAAGCAGATATTGCAGGTTTGGCAATGCCATTCTTGCAAGCAGCAGCAGTGGGAGAAGTAGCACTTAGCGATTTAGCTGATGTCTTAATCGCTGAAATCACCACAGTGCTATTCTGTACTGGTAATGCTACCTTATATGAGTTGCAAAATTCTGGAAGTTTACAAAAAATAGAAACCTAACCCCCTACCCTCTTCCCGACAAGGATATCGTTGGCGAATCATGAGTATTACCTCTTAATATAACGATTTTTCGTCATTCTGTAGGATTGTAGAGACGTGACCGTGGAACGTCTTTACAAATGTTAACTAATGACTAATAACTAAAAAAATGCATAATTTTCTCAAACAAACTTTTGCTAGCTTAATTGGCAGCTTACTGGGACTAATTATTTTTTGCGGTGTCGGCACCGGCACACTGTTCTTTCTGTTCCTCATCGCTGCTACCTCAAAAGACACTGGACCTGTAGTTAAGGATAAATCAGTGTTGGTTTTTGACTTGGCAACGAAAATCACTGATAGCGAACCAAGTTCTAACGAAGTTTTTCAGCAAGCACTATCAGGTGAAGCTGAGAATAGAATGTCACTCCGCAGGGTGATCGATGCTTTAGAAAAAGCGCGACGTGACAAGCGGATTGTCGCTATCTACTTAGATGCAACTCAAGCCTCAGGAGGTAGTAGCGTTGCGGGTTTTGCGACTCTTAAAGAAGTCCGTCAGGAGTTGGAGAAGTTCCGTGCCTCTGGCAAGAAGATTATAGCATACGGCATGGAATTGGGGGAACGGGAATATTACTTAAGTTCGGTTGCTGACAGTATTATCGTCAATCCCTTGGGAGCAATGGAAGTTAACGGTTTGAGTACACAAACAATGTTTCTGTCGGGAGCATTGCAAAAGTATGGTATCGGCGTTCAAGTTGTGCGCGTTGGTAAATTTAAAGGTGCAGTGGAACCGTATATACTGCCAAAATTGAGTCCGGAGAACCGCCAACAAACTCAAAAATTGTTGGATGATGTTTGGTTAGAATGGCGGACTGCGGTGGGTAAAAGTCGCAAACTTACCCCTCAAAAGTTGCAGGCGATCGCTGATAATCAAGCTGTCTTAATGGCTGACGAAGCCAAAGCTGGCGGTTTGGTAGATCGGGTAGACTATTTCGATGAAGTACTTACCGATTTGAAAAAGTTAACTGATAGCGACAAAGAAGATAAAACATTCCGCCAAATTGACCTAGCAGAATACGCCGGAGTTCCTGGCAAGGAATTTGGTATAGAACGCGACTCTAAAAATAAAATTGCTGTGGTTTATGCGGAAGGTGAAATTGTCGATGGTGAAGGTAATGATAGCGAAGTTGGAGGCGATCGCTTTGCCAAAACCTTCCGCAAACTACGACAAGATAAAAATGTCAAAGCCGTTGTCTTGCGAATCAACAGTCCCGGTGGTAGCGCGACTGCTGCTGAAGTGATGCAGCGAGAAGTACGACTAACTCGCAAAATCAAACCAGTAGTCGTCTCAATGGGTGATCTCGCTGCCTCTGGTGGTTACTGGATAGCTAGCGATTCCAACCGCATTTTCGCCGAACCAAACACCATCACAGGTTCAATCGGTGTCTTTGGCTTACTATTTAATGGGCAAAAATTGGCGAATGTTAACGGCATCACCTGGGATTCCGTCAAAACCGGACGCTATGCTGATAGTCAAACCGTTTCTCGTCCCAAATCACCCGAAGAGTTAGCTGTTTATCAACGCAGCGTCAACCACATTTACAATCTATTCCTCAACAAAGTTTCCCAAGGACGCAAACTCCCCCAACAAAAGGTAGCAGAAATTGCTCAAGGACGAGTTTGGTCTGGGGTAGCGGCAAAGCAAATCGGTTTAGTTGATGAAATTGGCGGCATTGATGCTGCTATAGATTATGCCGCTAAAAGCGCGAAATTAGGAAACGATTGGGAATTACAAGAGCATCCCAGACACAGCACCATTGAAGAACGCTTTTTTGGTGGAGTAACTCAAGAAGCGCGGACTATTTTGGGAGTTGAGAAAGCAACAACTAAATCACCCGATTTACTAACCGCTGAATTCCAGAAACTACAAAAAGAATTAGCGATTATGCAAAAAATGAACGATCCCCTCGGCGTTTATGCTCGTTTGCCATTCAACTTTACGATTAAATAAGCCACACCCGCTCAGAATTTCGTTTTTTACTAGGGAATCCTCTTAAAAAAAACTCTGCGTACCCTTCGGGTTCATCAGTTCGACGGGACGGAAACCGACCCCGCCGACTGATTCACCTCTGCGCTTTCCTCCGCGTACCTTTGCGTTTAAATTTCAACCCTCAATTCGCCACGATTTTATGCTCATACTGTACTATGCAAAGTTCACGCACAATTACTTATAGCCCTGCTTATACAATTGTTCCAACATACGAGTGCTTTAATCGTTGTACCTACTGCAACTTTCGGACAGATTCGATTAGTCCGTGGATGACTATATCAGCCGCAGAAAGTGTTTTAAAACAACTTCAAAGCAAAAATGTCTGTGAAATCCTCATACTCAGTGGTGAAGTGCATCCTTCTTCATCACGGCGTCAAGCCTGGTTTCAGCGAATTTATGATTTGTGTAAATTGGCACTTTCAATGGGGTTTCTGCCACACACCAATGCAGGAGTACTGAGTGATGAAGAAATGGCAAAATTAAAGACAGTTAATGTATCTATGGGGTTGATGTTAGAGCAACTAAACCCCGTATTGTTAAATACAGTCCATAAATACGCACCAAGTAAAGTCCCAGAAGTGCGATCGCAACAATTAGAGTGGGCAGGTAAGTTACAAATTCCTTTTACAACAGGGTTACTACTGGGAATCGGGGAAACTGAGGATGATTGGTGGGAAACATTAGAAGCTATAACTCATTTGCATCAGCGTTATCATCACATTCAAGAAGTCATCTTGCAACCTCATAGCCCCGGATATCAGCAAACCTTTGATGCACCTGCTTTTGACCTGTATAATTTACCAGAAGTCGTTTTTCAGGCACGTCAAATTCTCCCCCCAGATATTACCATTCAAATTCCCCCGAATTTAGTCAAAGATCGCAAATGGTTACTCGCTTGTCTAGAAGCTGGGGCAAGGGATTTAGGGGGAATTGGACCAAAAGATGAAGTAAATCCCGATTATCAGCATCTTCAAGTCGAGACATTGGAAGAAATGTTACAGCAAGATGGCTGGGAAGTTGTGCCGAGGTTGCCAATTTACCCGCAGTTTGATGATTGGTTATCAGTGGAATTGCAAACAGCGGTAAAGCGATCGCGAACTAATGCCCATAAGCTACAACAACACAGTAGACAAACGTCGTGAAAAAAAATGTAGAGACGTAGCACTGCTACGTCTGTTGGGGTTCTGAATAACGCATATTTAAATTCGGTCGATGTCTAAAGTATATTCTTTCTTTTTTCATCCTTCATACTTCAGATTTCATCCTTTTTTTCAACTACATACTCCAAAAAATGCCTCATCTGTGGCAATCTGGGAAACAGGGCTTTTTAATCTGATATTTTAGCTACAGGAAATTTACCTGATATGCAAACCTTACCAACACTTCATACCTCAAACACCGCATCCAGTCAAACCCCTTTTGACACAACTATTAAACGACGCAAAACCCGTCCTGTGAGAGTTGGCAATGTCACTATTGGGGGCAACTTCCCCGTGGTAGTCCAGTCGATGATTAATGAAGACACACTTGATATTGATGGTTCTGTAGCCGGAATTCGGCGTTTGCACGAAATTGGCTGTGAAATTGTCCGAGTCACAGTACCAAGTATGGCTCATGCCAAAGCATTAGCAGAAATTAAACAAAAATTAATTAAAACTTACCAAGAGGTACCCATTGTTGCTGATGTGCATCACAACGGCATGAAAATTGCCTTGGAAGTTGCCAAACACATCGAAAAAGTGCGGATTAATCCTGGTTTATATGTGTTTGAAAAGCCAAATGCGAATAGAAGCGAATTCTCTAAAACGGAATTCGATGAAATCGGGGAAAAAGTGCGTGAAACTTTAGAACCTCTAGTAGTTTCCTTGCGCGATCAAGGTAAATCAATGCGAATAGGTGTAAATCACGGTTCCCTAGCCGAAAGAATGCTATTTACCTACGGCGACACCCCAGAAGGAATGGTAGAATCTGCTTTGGAATTCATTCGGATCTGTGAATCTTTAGATTTTCATAATTTGGTTATTTCCATGAAAGCTTCACGAGTGCCGGTGATGCTAGCCGCATATCGTTTGATGGCAAAGCGCATGGACGACCACGGTATGGATTATCCTTTACATTTAGGGGTGACAGAAGCTGGTGATGGCGAATACGGACGGATTAAGTCTACTGCGGGTATTGCAACATTGCTAGCTGATGGCATTGGCGATACAATTCGCGTCTCTCTAACTGAAGCACCAGAAAAAGAAATTCCTGTCTGTTACAGCATTTTACAAGCTTTAGGATTGCGAAAGACGATGGTGGAGTACGTTGCGTGTCCTTCCTGCGGACGTACTTTGTTTAATTTAGAAGAAGTGCTGCACAAAGTCCGGGAAGCAACAAAACACCTAACTGGACTAGACATTGCAGTTATGGGTTGTATTGTTAATGGTCCAGGAGAAATGGCTGATGCTGACTATGGTTATGTCGGCAAAATTCCTGGGTATATTTCTCTCTATCGGGGGAGAGAAGAAATCAAAAAAGTACCAGAAGATAAAGGTGTAGAGGAGTTAATTAATTTGATTAAAGCAGACGATCGCTGGGTAGAACCATAATAGATTAGGGATTAGGGACTAGGCAAGAAGTTTTCCCAGTCCCCAGAAAAACCGGATTGCAAATCATTTTTCTGAAATAAGAATACATGCCCGGTCTTTACAGTGATACCCTGTGTTAGATTGGGCATACTGAATATGTTTTTTCCTTAGCCGCGCAGCTGTCATTATGGTGATTACAAGAAATGGACTTGTTTTGGGTGCTACGGCAGTAACATTAACCACAATTGCTGTTACTAGCCTTGGCATTAACTCCCAAGGACAGGCTTTATTTAAAGAAAGTCCCAAAGAATTGGTAGACGAGGTTTGGCAAATTGTTCAACGTCAATACGTAGACGGTACTTTTAATCAATTAGATTGGCAGGCTGTTCGTCGTGAGTACTTGAGCAAGTCCTACACCAACAAGCAAGAAGCTTACAAATCCATCCGGGAAATGCTGAAAAAGCTGGATGATCCCTATACCCGGTTTATGGACCCTGGGGAATTCAAGAATATGCAAGTGGACACCTCTGGCGAATTGATAGGCATAGGCATAACAATTAGTCAAGATGAAAAAACGAAGCAGTTGGTTGTAATTGCCCCGATTGAGGATACACCAGCTTTTAAGGCTGGAATTCTGGCAAAGGATAAGATCCTCAAAATTGACGGTAAATCGACTAAGGGAATGGATACTAATCAGGCTGTATCCTTAATTCGTGGCGAACCAAATACTTCGGTAAATTTAACTGTTGACCGTAACGGTCAACAAAAAGATTTTCAAATTAAACGCGCACGGATTGAAATTCATCCTGTGAAGTATTCCCAAAAACAAACACCAGCAGGGAACACCGGATACATTCGCTTGAACCAGTTCAGCGCTAATGCGGCTAAGGAAATGCAAACCGCAATTAAAGATTTAGAAAGCAAAAGGGTTGCTGGCTATGTTCTGGATCTGCGCGGAAATCCAGGTGGTTTATTATTCGCTAGTGTGGACATTGCCGGAATGTTTATAAATAGCGGTACTATTGTCTCAACTATTCCTCGCCAAGGTGAGGCAGAAAAAGAAGTGGCAAAAGGACGCGCTTTGACAAATAAACCGCTGGTAGTGTTGGTAGATAAAGGTTCGGCTAGTGCTAGTGAAATCCTCTCCGGTGCGTTGCAGGATAATAAGCGTGCTGTTATAGTTGGGACTCAAACCTTTGGTAAAGGTTTAGTACAATCGGTACGTCCTCTAGACGATGGTTCAGGATTAGCAGTAACGATCGCTAAATATCATACCCCCAGTGGCAAAGATATTAATAAGCATGGAATAGACCCAGATGTCAAGGTAGATTTGACTGATGCCCAGAAACAGCAATTGTGGCTGCGCGAACGTGATAAACTGGCTACACTAGCCGACCCGCAATTTGCGAAAGCAATAGAAGTTTTGGGTAAAGAAATTGCCAGCAAAGGCGCTACAAGGGCAGAAAAATGAAATAGGTAACTTTTATTTTTATACGGGTTGACATTTGCCTGAGCGAATCAGCCCTACGCGGCGGGCGATCGCTTCTCCTTCTGATGTAAATGGTCCCCATTGTTCTATAATTTCTAGATTATCGTTCTCGGTTACTTCTTGGCTGGGGACGATTTCGCAATTTCCGGCAGGGCGCTTGACTATATGCCAAGATTGTGCAT
>CASBQA010000345.1 GCA_949127635.1 Nostocales cyanobacterium PMM_0069
CCCCTGCTCCCTGCCTCCCACTCCCTCACTCCTCAAGCGTCGTGCTTTTTGATACGGTGCAGCCGCTCTCAGTGTGGCATCTACGGCGATGCGTCGCACTTTTCCTTTGGGTATCATCGGCTTGATGTAGCGACCCCGGTCTTCAGATAAAATTAAGCTGCGACTGCCAGATTTACCCATACGCTGCGCCGTTTGAGCAAAATAAAGCACGCTGGGATCGAGAATTACACCTTCCGGATCAAAGATGAATTCTTCGGGTATGCTGGGTGGTTCTTGTTCTTCTTGATTTTCTTCTTGTTCGTCTTCTTCCTTTTCTTCTTGTTCAGACTCGTCTTGATTTTCTGGTGGTGCAGGTGGTGGGGGTGGTGGAGGTGGTTGTTGATCTGGTGGTGTCTGCAACACCGTTGCCCGTGGTACAATTACCATCTCTACTGCGCGGCGCAAATCTTCGGCATTTACTGTGGTGCGTCCATCCAAAGCCGCAGATGCTTTAGCCACGCGCATGGCGAATAATTCGGCGCGATGTCCTTGCACTGCCCCACGAATTGCTTCATCTACTAGGTAAGCGATTTGTTCGTGGCTGATGGTAACTTCTTTCAACCATTCCCGCGCAAGGAGAATTTGAGTTTTTAGGTTATCGATGTCTTCGTTATATTGCTGAAGAAATTCTTGGGGAGATTTAGAATAGGCGATCGCTTGTTCTACGGCTTCGACTCTTTGATCTAATCCGAGTACGCCATCAGCCGAAAGTGCGATCGCTATTCTATCAAGCAAATGTTCTCGCAGCGTTCCTTCTTCTGGATTGTAGGTGGCAATAAACAGCGGTTTGCTTGGATGCTGAAAACTAATACCTTCCCGCTCGATTCGGTTGCGCCCGTCAGATAATACTGTTAAAAGCTGGTTGCTAATTTGGTCATCTAATAAATTGATTTCATCTACATACAACACACCTCGGTTTGCTGCCGCTAGTAAACCAGGCTGAAATACTGTTTCACCTTGTTTTACCGACTGTTCCACATCCACAGAACCCAAAAGTCGGTCTTCAGTCACTCCTAGAGGAATTTGCACAAAGGGTGCGGGGATGATTTCGGTTTCTATTGTCTCCCCAGCTTCGGCGATAAGCTTATCATCCCATTCTTCTGGGCGATTGGGATCGCAATTGCTCAATCCACCTTTGACCACTTCAATGGGTGGAATTATAGCATGAATAGCACGAGCCATCACAGATTTTGCCGTACCGCGACGACCTGCGATCGCTACTCCTCCTAACTCCGGATCGACCGCAGCTAGCAGCAACGCTAGTTTAATTGCTTCTTGACCGACGACAGCGGACAGCGGAAAGGCAGTAATTGTAGGCGCAGGCATGATTTGCACATTTTAGCTTGTCTTTTAGCATATCAATTTCTGGCACAATTAAAACAAGTATTATGGCAACTTTGTTTTATGAGCAAAATGTATGAGTATCGCTCAGGCTAAACGCTTCACATTGGATGAATACCACAAACTCGCAGAATTAGGCTTTTTCCATGAAGAGGAGCGAATTGAATTAATCAATGGAGAACTTATTCAAAAGGTAGGGAAAGGTAAAGCGCACGAAACTTGTTTGCGTAATTTATTGCGAGAACTGCCAAAGCTGATTGAAGATAGAGCAACTCTACAATCTCAAGCACCAATTACTTTACCACCTAAAAGCGAACCAGAACCGGATTTAGCGATTGTCCAAAACAGAGATGATAATTATCTTTCTGGTCATCCTCAACCGGCTGATGTCCTGCTGGTGATGGAAGTTTCAGATTCTTCTTTAGATTACGATCAAGATGTAAAAATACCTCTTTATGCTCAAGCTGGTATTTCTAATTATTGGATATTTAATTTATTTGATAATTATCTAGAATCTTATAATGAACCGTATCAGAATCATCAAGGTAAATATGGCTATCTAAATAAGCGGATTATCTTCCCCAATCAAGTAATAGCGCTGCCTTGTTTTCCTGATTTATCTATTGACTTAGCTAAAGTATTTTCGCTAAAGGTGAATTTATCAGGTTTGTGAATGTGAGGCGATCGCATGAGACAATTCTTCACAAACAAGGGTATTGACAGATAGTTTATACTATGTAAGTTTATATTTAGACAGCAAAATACTCGTATTTTAAGGCACAATGTTGATTATAGTCTCAGATGCAAAATTTCTATAGGACTCATATTTTATTTTTGAACAAATTTAAGTATTGTAGGGTGGAATGGCACTTACTAAATCGCTGGATTTAGATCCCCGACTTCTTAAAGAAGTCGGGGATCTGGGTCGCGACTTTTGCTTAAGTAAGTGCCATTCTATTGTAGGGTGCGTTAGACGGAACGTCGTAACGCACCAAACCGTTGAAATACGTATTTTTTCAGAAATCAAATATTACTCCTATAGTTCACAAACATAATTTTTGTATCTGAGACTATAACCAAAGAATATGCATATAGCAAACTTTGTGATAGGTAAATATTTCTTGATAATAAATATCTAGCATTAAGTTCTCTATACCCTAGATGCGTGATTTATCAATGCTGTCCAGTCAAAAAATACAAATCTGGATATGTAAATCAAATGGCTGTTAGCAATCATGAACGAGTTAGCAGAGCTTTAACTGTTTTACATCAAGGATTATATCCTTATTTTGAACAGGAAATGCGGAAAGTTTATAGTGAGCGCTGGCTCGCAGTAGCTACATCCTCTCTGTCCGATGACAAAACACTAAAACGAACTATCGAAGACATCCTGCGTGATGATATTTCCGCCTTGCTCAAAATAATCATTAGCCAGTGGAATCAAGTCTTTAAAATAAAACTAGGACATGGTGAACGCGCTTTAGTAAGTGAAATTATTGAATTCCGTAACAAATGGGCGCATCAAAATCGCTTTTCTACAGATGATACCTATCGCGCTCTCGATAGTATTGCTCGATTTCTCAAGGCGATTTATGCATCAGAAGCAGATATTGTAGAAAAGCAGAAGGAAGAAATTCTGCGATTACTCTCTCCAGAAAAAGCTGAAGAAGTTCGCATCCAAGAAAAATTGATTGAGGTCAAAAAACTTCTGATATTTCGTGATGAAAAACTTTTACGCAAAGCTTTAACCCACCGTTCTTATGTTAATGAAAACCCAGGAGAAGGGGAACATAACGAACGCTTAGAATTTCTTGGTGATGCTTTGCTCAATTTCTTAAGTGGGGAATATCTCTTCCGTCATCATCCTGAACGGGGAGAAGATGAATTAACTCGCAGACGTTCAGCATTAGTAGATGAAAAGCAATTAGCAAAATTCGCTATCGAAGTAGGTTTAGACTTTAGAATCCGGTTGGGAAAAGGTGCAATTCGAGACGGAGGATATCAAAATCCCAACTTACTTAGTAGTACTTTTGAAGCGGTTATTGCTGCTTATTATTTAGATAAAAATTCAGATATTGAAGCCGTTCGCGCTATTATAGAACCGTTATTTGATTCTGTACCTGAAAATATTGTTGTATCTCGCTCAAATGTAGATTCAAAAAATCGTCTTCAGGAATGGGTACAAAGCAATGTGACTCCAAATCCTCCTAAATATGAGGCAGTTCAAATAGGTGGTTTGTCTCACGCACCAGAGTTTCTTGCCAAAGTTTTTGTCGGTGAAAAAGAGTTTGGACAAGGTAAAGGACGCAATAAAAAAGATGCTGAAAAAGCTGCGGCTGAAGATGCGATCGCTAAGTTGAAAAAACAAGGTTTGTTGTTAAATTGAATTATCAAACTTTGACTTTTATATGAAATATATTCTTTGCTTTCAGCAGATTGCGTTGTTATTAAATACACGTAGAGACGTAGCATTGCTACGTCTCTACAAGGTTTGGGTTTTATGCATATACCTCATTTTTGGACTTTGCTGTATCATCTGTCTAAAGACATAAATTTGTTATTTTATCTTACTTATTTTCTATGGAAATGATAAAAATTATTTAATTTAAATATTTTAATATAAGTATGTTTGGCAAATAACCATGTTATGATTTATATTCAACATGAGTAAGTCAGCTTAATCTAGCAAATTTCATTACCTAAACAGTTTAGGTGCGAGATGATGCTAGAGCGGAGGAACCAGATTTTGGGGCGTATTTTATAGAAATCCCGTACAGACGTTCTGGTAGAACGTCTCTACATAACTCTCTTAAAAAGGGTATTTCTCAACCCTAGCCCGTCAGCTAACTTCGTAGGCATTGAGAAGAGACTGAAGAGGCGACATTATTAATGTTATGACCTCATCAGTGTCCAAGGCTGGTGCTGCTCAGATTTTTTGTACCTGCGCTTAAATCTGTTGAGGTAAAAATGATATTTCAATTAAATTTAGCTGCTATTGTAGCAGTTGCGGGACAGGCTGTATGGAAACAGGCAAAACCTGTAATTCTTAAAGATGTAGTTCTGTTACCTATTCTTGGGTTCTTGGGGATAATCTTATTGTGGTGGGTTATTGCCCTTGCCAACCATGAATTGATGCCCACCCCCCCTGAGGCATTAGTAGCAAATATGGACTACATATTGCACCCTTTTTACCAACGCGGACCGGGGAACTTGGGAATTGGTTGGTTATTGTTAGCAAGTCTGCGTCGGGTAATACTTGGCTTTTTGTTAGGTGCGGTAGTGGCAATTCCTCTGGGTTTTCTGATTGGCATGTCCAAATCGGCAATGTTAGCTTTTAATCCGATAATTCAGATTTTTAAACCCGTATCGCCTCTAGCGTGGTTGCCGATCGCCTTAGCCATATTCAACTTAGCAGATCCCTCAGCGATTTTTGTTATTTTCATTACTTCATTGTGGCCCACAATTATTAACACCGCTCTGGGAGTTTCTAGCGTTTCCAAAGATTACTTAGATGTAGCGCGGGTTTTAGAAATGCCTCGTTGGAGACGGATTACAAAAATTATTTTGCCCGCAAGTTTACCGTATATTTTTACAGGTTTGCGAATTAGTTTAGGAATTGCTTGGCTAGTAATTGTTGCTGTAGAAATGCTCACAGGTGGTATTGGAATCGGCTTTTTTGTCTGGGATGAATGGAGTCGTTTAAATTTGAGTTCCGTGTTTTTAGCCGTGTTCGTAATTGGCATAACTGGATTACTACTTGACTTTGGCGTGGGCAAAGTTCAAGAATTAGTAACTCGCCGCCCAACAACTGCAAATTAGTAATTGGATAGTTGATAGTGGTTAGTGAGGCTGCACGTTATGCCCTCAGGCTGGAAGCCTGGGGCTATACGAACAAAGCCCACCTGCGTGGGCTAAATTATATGCATCTTCAGATAAAAACGGTAGTAGTTGATAACCAACAACTATCAACTATCAACCATCAACTATCAACCATCAACCATCAACCATCGGTGAAAATGACGTATGAGTAACAC
>CASBQA010000346.1 GCA_949127635.1 Nostocales cyanobacterium PMM_0069
CGTACGCCGAAATAACAAATGCGTACGCCGAAACAACAATTGCGTACGCCGAAACAACAATTGCGTACGCCGAAATAACAAATGCGTACGCCGAAATAACAAATGCGTAGGTGTAGCCAGCCGTAGGCACCGCCTATCTAACTCTTAGCGCTTAACTTCCCCCAAATCACCCTTCCAAGGAATTCTGACAGTAAAAGTAGTACCAACCCCTACTTTACTTTCTAACTTGATGCTACCACCGTGTAATTCCACACATTTTTTCACCACAGCTAGTCCTAAACCAGTCCCAGTCACATCACCAACATTTTCCCCTCGTTGAAAAGCTTGATAAAGTTGTTCCTCTTCTTCTTGACAAATTCCTATTCCTTGGTCTTGTATCTGAAAAATAGCTTGTCCTGATTCAGCCGCCAATGTGAAATAGATTTTGCTATCATCTGGAGAATACTTGATCGCATTATCAACCAAATTAGTTACAATCGAACGCAGCATTCTTTCATCCATCCAAGCAATTCCTTGAGAACATTGGCTGACAAAAAGGATGTCTTTTTCAGCGCGAGTACTAAACTTGATTTCTTCTAATAAGGAAAAGCAAAAATCTTCTAAATCCAAAGGTTGCGGTCTAAATTCTAATTTACCAGCTTCCGCTCTCGTTAAGGTCAGAATATCTGTTAACAATTGTGTCATTGTTTTCGCCGAAGATTGAATGCGATGAAGATTTTTCAGCTTTTTCTCTTCTGACCATTCTTTATTAGAATTCTCTAAAAGTTGTGCCGAAATTAAAATAGTACTTAAAGGAGTGCGAAACTCATGAGAAACCATTGAAAAGAAACGTATTTTCAGTTCATTTAATTCTAGTTCTTTTTCTAAATTTCGCTGAACTTCTTCTGCCCGTTTTCGTTCCGTGATATCTTGTGTAACTACGGCTCGACGATAGACTTTTCCTAACCCATTTTTAACCGGGAAACTGTGTTCCCAAACCCAGCGCACCGAATCATCTGGACGCACAATGCGGTATTCAATTTCAAATTCTTTTTTAATGTTGTTCTCAAGGTTAGCAATTACACGAGCTTTATCTTCTGGATGAACACCATCTAGGAATGATTGGGGATTTATATACAAACTTTCACAACTGCGTCCCCAAATCCTTTCATAAGCCGGATTAACATATAAAACTATATCTGCCTCAGCATCCCTCATCCAAAAAATTTCATGAATATTTTCTGCAATTTGACGAAACTTTTCTTCGCTGGTAGCTAGTGCTTCCTGTGCTTGCTTTTGTTGAGTAATATCCCGTGCTAATACTAATCTAGCAGGTCGTCCTTTAAATGTTAATTCGTGAGAGGTAACTTCTACATCAATTTCTGTTCCGTCCCGCTTTTTGTGTCTCCTAGTCGCGAATCGTTTATCTGCCCAACGTAGCCCAGGAATTCTATTAAGAAGTGCGGGGACTTCTTCTGGTGGACGAATATCTTTAATTGTCATAGATAGAAATTCGCTTTGTGAGTAACCATACTTTTTGATCGCTACTTCATTAACAGCCAAAAAGCTTAAATTTTCTAAGTCATAAACCCATAAAGGATGAGGATTGACTTCAAATAAATTTCGGTATCGTTGTTGACTTTCTCGTAAAGTATCTTCTAATTGTTGGCGAGTACTAATTTGTCGATGTAATAATGAATAAACTATAAATAGTAGGGCAAAGCTAATCCAATAACCAGTGATTTTGGCGATGATTGTGAACCGAAAACTTGCATCAGAATGAACTTGGTGATACTGTACTAATGATTGCTCTTCTTTCTCAATTTCGCTAATCAGTTGCCATATTTTGTTTTGAATTGTAATACTTTTATCTGTAAGGGCTAATTGAATTGCTGTGTTAGATTTATCTCGTTTGTAAAAGTCAACAGACTGTTTGAGCAAACTTACCTTCTGGGCAATCAAAGGTTTGATGATATTTAGTCTCTGCTGTTGTGTGGGATTATTGGTGGTAGCGCGTTGAGCATCTGTTAATTTCGCTTCAATAGTTTGAATTGCGGTGTTGTATGTTTCTTCATAAGACTTGTTTCCGGTAATAATGTAGCTGCGTCTAGCTTTTTCAGCATTTTGCAGTGTAGTTAGCACATCTCTAACTTTTTGTATGACTTCGTAGGAATATTCTAATTGTCTTTCTCTAGCGAATAATTTTTCTGTATTTTGATATGAAATAATGTTAACAATTCCAATAATCACCACTGCCAATCCAAACCCGACAGCAATGATTTTTCTTTCCAATGACCATTTCATATGCAATGCTTGTATGGTAAAAAATATCGACCGCTATGCTTATTATGCGTTGCCCGAAACCCTTGATTAGACGTAGCAATGCTACGTCTCTACGTCTTTTATGATGATGATTAATATCGTTTAGTGATTGATGTCACATCTTTTTTAATTAATATGCGAATTCTACTTGTTGAAGATAATGCGCGTTTGGCAGAAGCGCTTTTAGAAGCTCTAACTGACCAATTGTATGTGGTAGATGTAGTCAAGGATGGGGAGTTTGCTTGGGATCAAGTTAAAGCGAATGCCTACGATTTGATTTTGTTAGATGTAATGCTTCCTAAGCTAGATGGGATCAGTCTTTGTCAACGCTTACGTCATCACGGTTATTCTCTACCAATTTTGATGCTAACGGCTCGTGACACCAGTACAGATAAAGTTAATGGCTTAGACGCGGGAGCGGATGACTATGTGGTTAAACCCTTTGATTTGCAAGAGTTATTAGCTCGTATCCGCGCTTTATTGCGTCGGGGAAGTTCTACTTCTCCACCTATTCTGGCATGGGGTAAGTTGTTTCTCAATCCTAGTACCTATGAAGTCACTTATTTGGATGTGCCTTTGCAGTTAACCCCTAAAGAATTTAGTTTGTTGGAACTATTACTTCGCAATGGTCGTCGCGTCCTCAGTCGTGCTGTAATTATTGATAGTCTGTGGAAAAGTGAAAGTTCACCGGAAGAAGATACTGTTAAGGCTCATGTTAAAAGTTTGCGTCAGAAACTTAGAACTGTAGCCGCTCCGGAAGATTTCATCGAAACGGTTCATGGTTTAGGATATCGTTTAAAGCAATTGTCTTGAAGATAGGGGAAAGGGGAAAAAGAGATGTTGATCCCTTTGTTGTATAATGGGTTATTCTTGGGGATCAGTCCGAAATTGATCATAGCTGTTAAGCATTACAATTTTTTTACATTATCAATCTTTGCTGACTTATGTCAGCCTTTTTTATTTTTGAAACTACTTGTAGAGCGCATTTGCGGGTATCTTCCCGATTTCTTCCCGATATTTTCTCCATATTTTCTCGATTCTTTCCTCAGCTTATATACTTCTGCGGTGTAACCTCAATATACAGTAACTATCATCACGAACGGTTGATATAACTGAACACCCAGAGGTAAAAAACATGATAAATTATGCTGATAAACAAGAATTCATTCTAAGTCAAATTACACAAAAGTCTTTTCAACGAGAAGATTTTAGTGGATGTGACTTGAGCGGAATCGACCTTAGGGCAGTTGACTTAAGTGGAATTAATTTGATAGGAGCAGATTTAAGTGGGGCAAATTTGAGCGGATCTGTGCTTGTTGGCGCAAATCTTAGCGGTGCAAATTTAAGCGGAGCCAATTTGCAGTCAGCTTATTTATATGAAGCTTCATTATGTGAGGCTAATTTGAAGAATGCTGATTTAACGCGAGCCAATTTGTGTTGTGCTTTTTTATGGCGAGTAAATTTGACAAAAAGTAAGCTTTGGGGAGCATCGTTGTGCGGTGCAGATTTGAGCGAAGCAAATTTGAGTGAAGCTAACTTAATTGAAGCATCATTAATTGAAGCAAACTTAATGAGA
>CASBQA010000347.1 GCA_949127635.1 Nostocales cyanobacterium PMM_0069
GAACCAACAGCTATTCCTTTACCTGTAGCCACAGAAACAAAAGCAGAAGAAAATTTAGTTGTAGTATCCCTACAAGAAACTACAACTAAATTAAGTCAATGGTTACAAGGTGTCATTGATGAAAGTTGGCAAGCTATTGATACACTTCTTAACCCACAAGTCAATTTAGCTTTTAGCACTAGGAGTGTTGAAATAATGACAAAGCGAGGCAAATTGATTGACTTAGGAATACAACTAAATCATCAAACTGTGGTGCTGCTACTGAATATCAGCGAAGAAGCTGAAGAAAAAATATCTATTTCTATACAATTGCATCCAACAGCTAAAGAAAAATATTTGCCAAGGAATATCAAAGTTAGTTTATTATCTAAAGCAGGGAATATTCTTCAGCAAGTCGAAGCTAGAGGTCAAGATAATTACATTCAACTTAAGCTTTTTAAAGGTGAAAGAGGTAAACGCTTTAGCATTGAAGTTAGTTTGGACGAGCTTAGTGTTAGAGAAAATTTTGAGTTGTAATATTATGTCCTGGTAATTAACATTAATAAAAATATCGTAACCTTGGTAGAGACGTTCCACTGGAACGTCTTTACAATATATGTGATTCCCCAATCTATTTATTCGGGGTGTAAATTTGCACAATTGGCGCTGGTGCAAGTTCTGACAAATTGACCGATTTTAACAATTTAGTCCAATCTTCAACAAAGGCACTTGCGCCTGGATTATTGCGGCGTAATTCTCCTAAATTACTAACCGCATCATACCAAATATTATTAGCGATATAAACTTTGTACTCCCGTGATTTTGCTTTATTTAACTGCTGTTGCAGTTGGGGGGTTAGTGTCACTCGTCGTACCCACGCATCAACAAAATACACAGAACTCTTTTGAGCCGGACTACAATAAATGTTGAAATACCAATGATATTTCAAGTTTGGTTTGAGAGCATATTGGGGATTTTGCGGCAGTTTGACACTAATTACTCCCGATTTTCCTGTTAAGGTAATTGGTGTACGCCAAATGTCGTTACTTTCTTGATCTTGCAAGACAAACTCTCCAGAACGGATATCGCTAGGTAACTCTGGAATATAAACCCAAAAGCTAGGATACTCGCTGATTGTTTTTCCTAAAAAGGATTTCTTGTTAGTTTCCTCACCAGGAACTAAAGCTGTCAACGGCGTTTTTAAGTTAGGACAATCACCACGCCGGCTTGCTCCTCCTCGACGCCTACCTGTAGGATCGCCATCATCGGGAAATTGCTGATCGGCGGGTTTATTTTGTTTGATAGTGAATGATTGCGCTTGAACTTGTGATGTTGCCAAACTAAAAAATAGTAAAGTAATCAAAGAAAGTTTTAAGTAGGATAAAACAGACCTAACCCCCCAATAAAGGAAGGGGGAGTTAAAGCCTCTCTCCTTGTAGGAGAGAGGTTTGGAGAGAGGTCTTACATTTAATTTATTTTTATTCATATTCACGAATTTAAATGTGTTTTGTTTATACGGGGACGCGGTAATATTTTCAGGACAACTGCACTAACAATTAACGCCAATGCTGATGGAATGAGTGGTATCCACCCTGCGAGTGTAAATAGACCAAAGCAAATGCTAAAAATTGCGATTAACGCTATGGCGATCGCTAATCCTAAATAAAGTGGTTGCTGAATCCTCCAACCGATGATTCCTCCTAATAATGACCATCCCCATACCCAAAGCACTTCCATCCATCCAGACAACCACCACAACAAAGGTCTTTTATCAAGCACTGCACTGAGAATCTGACTGATCATATGTGCTTGGACAAATACCCCCGGAATTCGCTGATCATTGTCTCCTGCGTTGCTGCTGTAGGGAGTTTTCCAATAATCAGGACTGCTGGTTGAGGCTATAACGCCAATTAAAACGATGCGATTCTTTAGTGATTCGATTAACTCAGGCTTAATTTGGTCAGTTAAAATGTCTTTTAAAGCTACTTGCCGAGCAATCTTTTGTGGAGAAAGTAAAGAACGATAATTCAGCAATATTTGATAACCGGATGCATCAAATTTTTGATAACCGCTAGTGTGGGGTTTTAACTCCTTAAATTCTACATCGCCAATCTGCAAGTTTTTGTTTGAATTGATTTTCCATCTAATACCTTGTGCCTTCAAATAATGTTGTGCTAACTGAAAGTTAAAAGAATATTCTGCCACACAGGGAGATTTCGTCGGCGGGGTTAAGTGTATAAGTTGACGACGGGCAATCTCATCTTCATCGGCGACAAAATCACTAAAACTCTGGCGTTGTATTGGGACTTGAGGTGGTAGGGGAACGGCATCCTGAGCTTTATCAACGATCGCAGCAACTTTACACACTGCAAACAGGCGTTCGTCCTTTTTCAAACGATTGGCTAAATCAGGATATTTACGGTCAAAAGGAAAATCGCGGTATATATCTATACCGACATTTTTGGGTTGATATGAATCTAATTTTTGCAAAAGTTGATTGAATGCTTGGTCTGATAGCGACCCACGCAGATTCATTTTTTGCTGTATTTGATATTGAATATCTGCTTCATCAATTGTGACGATTAATAAGCGAGAATCTGGCTTTTCATCAGGCGATCGCAACTGCATTAAATGGTCATAAGATTGCAATTCCCAAGGTTGCAGCATCCCTAAATAGCGTACTCCCATAACTAAAGTTCCCACAAGTACACTGGCAATCAAAAGCGTTGACAAGCTATGCTGAAGTCGAATTTTGTCGGTTTGCGTAGAAATGACCGCTTTCGCCGATTGTGACCAAATCATCGGTGCTACAGCGGGGTTTTGACAAATTACCGGTAGCCATGTCGCGCAGGGGTATTCTTTTTCTAATCCTTGCAGTCTTTCCCTTGCATAACGCACCGCTGCATATAAAGATTGTCCGCTGGAAAATTCCGCGAGAAAATACTTTAAAAATTTTTGTGCTACCACATCCGGGACTGGTTCTCGCATGACAATTACTTGCGGAATCTGCAAACTCTGTAGTTGCTGCGCTAAACCCAAACCATCGCAAGAGTTAAAAATTGCTAACTTTAAACCGCGTGCGATCGCTTGCGTGAGAGCATACTTTAATTGATCTAAAGTTAAACTATCTGTTTTATTAAGTTGCAACCATCCTTTTTCTTTAGTGCAGCTATGACCAGCAAAAAAGAGAATATCGCAATTTTGCTTCCAAAGGCGATCGTTTAAATCGTTTAACGATGGTTCTACTAAAAATTCAATTTCTGCTTGATGCGATAATTCTTCTAAAAAAGTTCGATCCTGACTAATTTCAATTCCTTGACTATCACCAAAAATAGCTAAAATTTTAACTTTTTTTTCACTGCTATTTACAGTAATTAGATTCGGTTGTTGATATTCTGCTGCACTTAACGCGACTTCTGCACGAGGATAATCTGTAAAAAAGTTCCACAAATGCCAAGGAAGATGCCGCAATTGATTATCATTGGTTTCAATAATAAAGCGAATTTCTGCGGATGGTTCTAATTGTGTGCGTAATTGTTTGTCAATTTTGTGAAACTGCGTAGAATTAAGCCATGCATTGATGCTGTGGTCTAACTGTTCGCATAAATCGTGAAGATCGACTTCAGAAATATTAGTTACGTAATCGGATTCAATTTCAAAATCGTCGTCAACTTCAGCTTCGACATTGAGACGCAAACCGAGACGTTGATGAAATAATGAATAAAGCGATCGCCAATTGCGGTATATTACAGCAATTTGTGGTGCAGCTGGCAAACTAGCGGTAAACTTCATTCCGTAAGGGTTGTTTTGTTCCCCAAGCTGGACAGTTACTGCTGGAAAGCCATCCTCTAAATTACCCTGTCCTAAGCTCAAAACAACTAACCTACTCATCTTTGTCTGACAAAACAACGGTTAGATAATAGATTCCCAAATCAAATTAGCATTTCCGCAAATTGTTTACATCAGCCTTGCGTTAGATTTGTAAAAATAAAATTCCGCTATTTTGAATACTGATATTAAATTTTACACATCATCCAAAGTGATAGCACCTTAATCTTCACCACTTTCCGCAAAATTTACTTGCTCGTAAAGCTCGGTCAATGCAATTTGAAAATCAATTGTTTCAAATGATAAAGTTGCAAATTCACCTTCAATTTCATCAAAAATCCATTTACTATCAGCAGTTTTTACATAATGCATCACATGATATTGATATTGGTCAATTAAAATATATTCCTTAAATTCAGGGATAGAACGATAATAAAGAAATTTATTACCCTGGTCATAATTTTGAGTTGATTTAGATAAAACTTCCGCAATTAGTAACGGATTCATTACAGTTGTTGTACTTGTTCCCGTATAAACAGGTTGTCCTTGAATTCCCATCACATCTGGATAAGTATGTTGCCGATACTTCGGTATCCATAAACGCACATCACCGATATAAACATCATAATTCTTACCTCTTAAAGCAAACTTTAGGTAAGCATAAAAGTTGCCTGCGATTTTATTATGATTTGTAGTGCCACCTGTCATTGGTACAATTTCTCCATCACGGTATTCGCTTTTATATTCTGCCTTTTCTTCCAGTTCTAAATATTCTTCAGGTGTGTAATAGCGTTTTTGTGTTTCTAACTGCATAAAGATACCACCTATTCTTGTGCTGATAATATTTTCTTTATTCTCTGCGTCCTCTGCGGTTCGCTATTATAATTATCTTCTTCTAAATATTTAAACAGAGCACCGCGAAGTTGTAAATCTTTACGTTGACTATTTGTTAAACCAATACCTTCACCAAACCGGCACTCATCTACAATAGCATTTAACCATATAGTTTCATTCAGAGTTGCACCTTGCAAATCCGCTTTTCTTAAATCTGCATTAGTGAAATTAGCAAATAATAAATCTGCATTTTGTAAACGGCTGTTTTGTAGATTTGCTTTTGATAAATTACCACGAATAAAGTTGACTTCATCTAACATTAAGTTAGATAAATCGGCTTCTATTAAATTAGGAAATTTTAGTTGAGTTGGATTTTCTAAAAATCGTATTATACAACTTATATTTGCTTTGTTCAATTGCATTTTGGTTAAAAATTCGTAACGAGCTATGCCAAGTTTGCGGAGAATTTGCAAACGTTCTTCGGGACTTTGTTGTAAAAATTGGATCGCTTGTAACCGGAGATTTTGAGTTGTATATTTTAACATAGATATATAATGATAGTATTTTTTTTACGCAGAGGCACAGAGAAAGAAGTTAAAATTAGATATTTTGCTATAGAAATAATAATCAAGAATCACAATGTTGACTTATTTTGAAATATTTTCCGGAAAAACGCAAGTATCATTTGTTTAGTATTTACAGTAACTATCGACTAATTATGAAAAAAATAATTATCTCAGACAAAATTAAACGTCCTGGGCTAATAATAATAACATTGACAGCGATGTGCTTAGGGTTATTTCCTTTTTTATTGGCTGATATTGTCAGAGCAAGAATTATAAATGTTGATAAGTTGCTGAAACAATTAGAAGAAAAACAAATAGATAATCCTCGTTTGATTGAGAAAATTGCTGTACAAAGGGGTTTTGAGTATGAAAAAGGATTAGACTTTAAATGTTTCTCATGGTCTACATATCCAGTGAGTAGTGGTTGGACAAATAAAATAGGCGATCGCGATTTTTTTCTAGATTTTTATATTCCTCCAGACAAAAAAGCGATAATTTGTACAACACCAGTTTTAGCAGCTGCGTTAACTGCGGAAACTGACAAACCGTTTTTGTATGAGGTTTACCCAACTGATTACGGTTTGCGTGTTCGCATTACCATCGGTCTTTCTGAAGTTGGAGATGCTTGTAAAAGTTTGACGGGTAATGTTAATTGTGCAGATTCTATATTATCGCGTCAAGCGATAGTACGGTATGAGCCGTAGAAAATTATTAGGCAGGGTTTTGAACAAGCAGAATTGATTTAGGTTTCGTAGTACGATTGTTCTTTTGCTCCTACGGGCTTAATAGACTTTATTATATTGTTATAATTTACACTAGTATACAATATGACCCATGATAGAATCAGAAATTTTGGAAGAGCTAAAATTTATTGTTGAATCGAAAATTTTGGAAAAGATAAAATTTATTGTTGCAGAGCAGCTATCAGTATCAGTTGTTGAATTAGATACTATTACACTCCATTCTAATTTTACTAACGATTTGCAGGCAGATGAACTCGATGAAGTTGAGTTGGCAATGGCGTTAGAAGAAGAATTTGATATCGAAATACCGGACGAAATTTGGGAAAGGATTTGTACTGTTCAGGAGGCTTTGGATTATATTTTACCTTTCAAAGCTGCCGAATTTGAAAAAGTCGAACGAGAGAGATTAGAACAGGAAAAAATAGAACAACTAGAACGAGAAAAAATAAAACGAGAAAATGCCGAATGGGAGAGATTAACACAGGAAAAAATAGAACGAGCAAAACTAGAACGGGAGAAATTAGAACTAGAAAAAATAGAACTAGAAAAAATAAAATGGGAGAGATTAAAACAGGAAGAAATAGCTAATAAAAAAGCAGAATTGCTTGAATCAACTGCTAATTTTTGGTTAAAGTTAGCAGTTAGCGAGGAAGAGGCTATCAAATTAACACAAGACAGTTTTAAACTTATTAGACAAAGGAAAATACAAGAGAATACAAAAGCACTGGATAATTTAAAATTAAAATTATTGGAAAAGAAAGATGAAATTTTAGCACTTGAACATCAAATCAAGCAAATTCAAGATAATCTAGAATTTACAGAGACTTAAATTATGCTAAAAATTGATTGTAAATTAAGTACAACAATTAACATATTTACAACCTAATTCCATCAATCCATCTCTGCTAATTCCATCCAACGTTCAGTCGCTACATCGATCGCTTGTTTGAGTGTTTCCACTTGGTCATACAATTTCTGCACTTGAGTATAATTCACTGATGGGACATTTGTCAGCGCTTTTTCTACTTCTGCTTTCTCGTCTTCTAACTTAGCAATTTTCCCTTCCAATTGCTCAAATTCTCGCTTTTGCCAACTGGATATGCGACGCTTTTTATTTTCTGTATTTTTCGGTTCAGCATCTACAGTTTTCGGCTTTTCTTTAGCAGGAGCGATTTGTTGTAGTGCAGCTTCTTCAGCTTTTTTGTAGTCGAGATAAATTGAGTAATTACCGGGATATTCACGGAAATTACCGCCATCTTCCAAGGCAAAAACTTTGTCAATTGTTCTATCTAAAAAGTAGCGATCGTGAGAAACTACAATTACACAGCCAGAAAAATCTTCTAAATATTCTTCTAGCACAGCCAATGTTTGCACATCTAAATCGTTTGTCGGTTCATCAAGAATTAACACGTTCGGTGCGCTCATGAGTACACGCAACAAAAATAAGCGTCGTTTTTCCCCACCGGAAAGTTTATGAATTGGTGAATATTGCTGGTTTCCAGGAAACAAAAACCGCTCTAACATTTGCGAAGCTGTAATTTGAGTTCCATCAGAAATTTTGACAAATTCGCCTTCTTCTTTGATATAGTCAATTACGCGCTGATTTTCATCTAAGGCTGTGAGTAATTCTTCCGAATGTTGGTCAAAATAGCCGATGTGAATTGTAGAACCAATTTCTACATTCCCGGAATCTGGCTCAATGCGTTTGGTGATAATATCCATTAAAGTGGATTTACCTGCACCGTTAGCACCAATAATGCCGATGCGGTCTTCTGGACTAAATTCGTAGGTAAAATCTTTAATTAAAGTGCGTCCATTGTATGCTTTGGATATATTATTTACTTCAATAACTTTTTTACCAATGCGACGACCAACTGTAGAAATATCTACTTTACCCTGAACTTGTTTAAACTCAGTTTCTTGCATGGCATGAACGCGATCAATTCTGGCTCTTTGCTTCGTACTTCTGGCTTTGGGTCCTTTTTTTAACCATTCTAATTCGCGTCGCAATACACCTTGATGTTTGCGTTGACTGCTAACAGCAGATTCTTCAGCTAAAGCCTTCTTTTCTAGATAATATGAGTAGTTACCTGCGTATGTGTAAATGTCGCCTCGGTCAATTTCAATGATACGATTAGTAACGCGATCTAAAAAGTAGCGATCGTGAGTTATTAATAAAAGTGCGCCACGATAGCGATTTAAGTAACTTTGCAACCATTCCACAGAAAGAGCATCCAGATGGTTTGTAGGCTCATCCATGAGTAAAACATCTGGTTCTGATAGCAAAGCTGTTGCTAAAGCAATGCGCTTGCGATAGCCTCCAGATAATGTGCCGATAATGGCGTCAAAGTCGGAAATTCCTAACTTTGTCAGGATGATTTTGGCGTTAGTTTCTAACTCCCAAGCACCAGTCTCTTCCATCTTTTGCATGATCGCAGACAAGCGGGACATTAACTGATTATCTTCTGGGTTGTGAGCTAATTTATCAGAAAGTTCTTCATACTCGCGCACTAAAGCCATTTGTTCACCGCTGTCAGCAAAAACTTGCTCTAAAACAGTGCAATTTTCGTCTAAGTTTGGTTGCTGGGGAAGATAGATAATTTTAGAATTGTTAACTAAAATTTGACCACTATCAAGCGGTTCTAATCCGGCAATCATTTTTAATAATGTTGATTTGCCAGAACCGTTAGTGCCAATTAAGCCTACTTTATCAGTAGCATCGAGACTAAAGCTGGCATCTTTTAAAATTTCTTTGATGCCAAAGTCTTTACTGATTGATTGTAATGTAATAATACTCATGTAATTGGTTAGCGGTTATTGGATAGTAGTTAGTTGTTAGGAGTTAGGAATTATTGGATAGTAGGTGCGGTAGAGACGTTCCACTGGAACGTCTGTACTAAAGTTAGGTAGAGACGTTCCGCTGGAACGTCTGTACGAAAGTTATTAGTAAGTAGGATGAGCAGTGCCCACCCTACGTTTGATAAAGTTTATACAAATAAATCCAAGGGCAAATGTCCATACATTTCGTTGATTCCCCCTTCATTGTAAGATTGGCAAGACACCAATACGCCTCGATGATGTCCTGGGTAGGAATCAAGATAGCACAAGCCGTTTTTGCCGTTTAATTTGATGTAAACGGGACCTTCAATTGGTGGCAAATTACTCGGTACTTCATAACCCAAAGCTTGGGAATAAGTTTTCGTTGCAAGCATTCCTTCTTCTTCTGTATCAGCGCAAATTCCTAAAATTTGATAATCAGAAAGGCTGGTTAACAAAAGTAATCCCTGACGGATTAAAACTTTTTCTGATGGCTTGACAACAGGTGCGATATCCAGACAGTTGAATTTATTCAGGATTTTTTTCGCTTCTGAGACACTGAGATTCGTGTGATTGGGTGTTGACATAAATTTGTTTATTATGTCCTTGGTGTTTATGGTTGTATTTTAGTTGAGGATTGCTCACTTTAATATTTTAGGTGGTCATTACCCTACATCAGCGATCGCCTTGAAGATTGCCCATATTAAAGAGAAAAGGCACGCTGCTCTTAGAATCTCCACTCATAACCAGAACTTTGGGCATTTGAGCACCACCGCTTTTCCAAGCTTCAATGGCTTCTTTTTGTAGGACTAATTGCCCACCTTGAGCCTTGAGAGTCTCTGCTAAGAGTCTTTGAGCTTCGGCTCTGCCTTTTGCGCGATTAACATCTGCCTGTGCTTCTTGTTCGGCTTCGCGTGCTATGTAGACGGCTCTTTGCGCTCGTTGTTCCGCGATTTGTTTCTCCTCAACTGCTTTGGCAAATTCTGGTGAAAAGGTTAAGTCAATTACACTTGTATCTAATACTATTATTCCATATTTGTCTAGGCGATCGCTTAACGCTTGATCAAAATCTTCTTTCAACTCAGTTCTTTTGGTAATTGCTTCTTCTACTGTTCTTTTTGCTGCCGCTATTTTAAAGGCTTCTTGTGTCTGGGGAGCAATGATTTTTGAGACGATATCCTCTAAAGTTCCTTGTTTCCTTCTGACTTCGACTACCTTTATGGGATCGAGACGAAAGTTGATCGCAAATCTCGCAGTTAAATTTTGCAGATCCTTAGTAGAACTTTCTGCCGGCACTTCAAATTTTTGCACTGTTAAATCATACACATCTATTACTGAGATAAAAGGCGGTCTTAGGTGGATACCTTCTACTAAAGCACCATCGCTAGCTTTACCCAAGACACTAATCACGGCTGCTTGTCCTGGGTTAATAATGATAAAACCATTCAAGCTGATAATAACAATTATTACCGCTAAAAATCCACCTACTATCGTTTGCCAATTCCCTAATTGCTGATTTTTCAAATTTTTTATCCTTCCTTCATACCGAGAAATAAGTAAAATACCACGCATCAATGGGACACTAGCAAATAGTCCCAACTTCTGCTATCTCAAGGGTATCATCAGTTACAGAAAGTCTTGAGTTCTCAATAAAGTCTTCCATTTTCATAACTCAGTACCTAAGAGTCAAGACTTAAGACTTTCTAACGTGCTAATATCAATGACCACTCAACTGTAAACGGCTGTGTCTACTGTATTAAAATCTCGTCGGATGTTAAAAAGGCGTGGAAATTCAGTACATCCTTTCCAACGCTTGCTTGATTATGGACATCAATATCGTCAACAAATTTGGTTAGCTAGTGTTTGTTCTATTCTCAATAAAGTTTTCGACTTAGCACCACCAGCTTTAATTGGTATTGCTTTGGATGTGGTCGTCAAAAAGCAAGATTCTATTATTGCACAACTGGGAATAAAAGATACCTTTGGGCAATTTTTGATTCTAGCGTTCCTGACTGCCGTTACTTGGATTTTAGAATCGGTTTTTCAGTACTTCTACAGCTTGCTATGGCGCAAATTGGCACAGAATATTCAGCATAATTTGCGTTTGGATGCTTACAGCCATTTGCAAGAATTGGAATTAGCTTATTTTGAAGAACACAGTACTGGTGGTTTAATGTCTATCCTCAGTGATGATGTTAACCAATTAGAGCGCTTTTTGGATGTGGGAGCAAATGACATTATCCAAGTTTTGACAACTATTGTAATTATTGGTGGTGCTTTCTTTATTCTAGCTCCTAGTGTGGCGTGGATGGCAATATTACCGATGCCATTTATCGTTTTCGGTTCGGTTGCTTTCCAAAAATTGCTGGCACCGCGCTATGCTGATGTGCGAGAAAAAGTAGGCTTACTCAATGGAAGGTTATCTAATAATATCAGCGGCATTACGACTATTAAAAGTTTTACGGCTGAAGATTATGAAAAGGCACGTTTAAGAACAGATAGCGAAGCTTATCGCCAAAGTAATACAAAAGCGATCGCTCTCTCTGCTGCCTTTATACCATTGATTCGGATGTTGATTTTAATAGCTTTCACAATATTACTCATTTTTGGGGGTATGGAAGCTGTCGCTGGGAGAATGTCTGTAGGAACTTACAGCGTTTTAGTGTTTTTAGTTCAACTGTTATTATGGCCCCTAACTAGATTAGGAGATACTTTTGATTTATATCAACGAGCAATGGCTTCTACTAATCGCATCATGGATTTGTTAGATACACAAATCGCCATTCATCCGGGAAATGTGTCTTTACCTGTTGAGACGGTACGCGGGGAAGTAGCATTTAAAAATGTCAGTTTTGCTTATCAAGATAGGCAAGCGATAATTGAGAATTTATCATTACATATCCCGGCAGGAAAAACAATTGCAATTGTTGGTTCTACTGGTTCCGGGAAAAGCACTTTAGTCAAACTTTTGTTACGATTTTACGAAGTGCGATCGGGAAATATTACAGTAGATAATATTGAATTACAAAATTTGAATTTGCGAGATTTACGGCGCTGCATTGGCTTGGTAAGTCAAGATGTATTTCTGTTTCATGGTACTGTAGCAGAAAATATTGCTTATGGCAGCTTTGATGCGACAGAAAAAGAAATAATCACCGCAGCGAAGGTGGCTGAGGCTCACGAATTTATTACGCGATTGCCTCAAGACTATGAGACAATTGTAGGAGAACGGGGGCAAAAGCTATCTGGTGGACAAAAACAACGAATTGCGATCGCTCGCGCAATTTTGAAAAATCCACCAATTTTAATTTTAGATGAAGCTACCTCGGCGGTGGATAATGAAACAGAAGCCGCAATTGCGCGATCGCTCGAACGGATTACAAAAAATAGGACAACGATAGCGATCGCTCATCGACTTTCCACCATCCGCAATGCCGATTGCATTTATGTCATGGAACATGGGAAATTAGTAGAATCCGGAACCCATGAACAACTGCTAGAGAAAAATGGCATTTATGAAAGTCTCTGGCGTATACAATCTGGTTTAAAATAAGTTTCACGCACTCGTAGCAAAGACGCAAAGTTAGCTATTAACCATTAACCATTGACCATTGACCATTAACCATTGACCATTGACCCTTGACCATTGACCATTGACCATTTTAAATTGCTTATGATGTTTGGTAGTACCCAGTCGGAATCAGGAAATAACAAATGGCGTCGCCAGTTGGATGAATTTGTCAAAGCAAATAAGCTAGAATTAGCGGCGTTATCCTGGGCGTTATGGTTAGAAAATAGTGACACTCAGGGTACTATCGGCATTGATTTGCAACCCAAACCCCATTTTGTTTATTGTCCCAAAGAATCGGTAGAAAAACTAAATGAGAGAGTTGAAAATAGGCTTCAAGAACTATTAGGAATTATTGAGCATTATCAACCAGAAGTTGAAGTTGTCATGATTGGTATTGGTAGCGGTGAAGTTAAGTTAATTCAGTTTGCACCAGAACCTGCACCACCGAATTGTTTTGAGCAAATTGGTAATGATGTAGATACTTTATTAGAGCTTTTAGAACAGCGCATGAGCGAGGAATTTTCGGGTTGAATAGGCTACATGCTTATGTAACGTTTACAAGCGAATAATATTTCTCAATAAAAATTAACCTAATTTTGCCATCCACACCAAAAAGCTCAGAATTTGCTCGATAGGAGGAAGCGAATAATCCGTTAAATCAATTGTTACTATTTGTCCCTCTAATTTGAGAAATCGCCATTGCGTTCCACTGCTGACAGTACCGTAAACTGCTGTTAAGGGTTGTTCTCTTTTTTGATTAAATCGCTGTGCAGCTACCATTTCTGCAATGCATTGTCCGAGTCCAGATTTTATATCTGATTTTTTCGCCTCAACAATAACAATAGCAGGTGCTTCCACTGTTAATTGTTCCGGTGAACGGCAAACAAGAAAGTCACATACACCGTTGAGTCCAATACTTGGATCAATGTTAAACTCTTCTCCTGAAAACACGCTGATTTGTTGATTGAAAATACGTCGCACTTCTAGCAACATAGGATTGATAATTACCTCTGAACGTGCTTTCTCAGTATCCACTGCGATCGCCCACGGTAAATCCTCTAAAATAGCTTGTAGTCTGGAACTTGGAGTAACCAATTCAATTGAGTTTGGGAAAAAACGAACTCCCTCTACAGTCGTTAATTGAAAATCTTTCTTTACTTTTTCGATGGTAAATTGACTGTAGGGCATAGTAAAAAACTATATTTAGACGATTATAAGTATTTTAGTTATAAGTATAAAACATCTTGCTTTCATTCTTTAGACATAGACGTAGAGACGTAGCAGTGCTACGTCTGTAAGGGTTCTGGATAACGCATATTTAAATTCTACGTCGGTTGTCTTTTTTATTGCAATGCCGTTCAGTTTAGCCCTAAATACGAGTGTAGAGACTTCGTATTTCGCGTCTCTACAGGTCTAAAAATCCTTAACACCAAGCGTATTGTAATAAATTCCTCATTTAGTCGTAGACTCAAAGTCTTTCTTGAGAAGGAACTTTTCAAGGCTTTGATTCTATAAAGTGATGTTAGTAGGTAAATTTGGGAAAATAAAAGATATGACTAATCAATCAGAAAAAGAAATTAAGCAACCAGTAAGCCCAACTATAGAATCCAGAGAAGAACCGACACCTAAAGAAAAGAACGCGACAGTCAATCCTGGAGATGTGATTGATGATAAGTCACAATCAATTGAAGAAAAAGCTAAACAGATTGCTGTAGATTCACCAGACATTACAGGTGAACATATCACAGTACCAACTTACTTCGTTGTCGATGAACCCAATGGTGAACAAAAGGCACTTCACCACGTAAAAGATGCCGAAGAAATTTCTGATGTGATTCGTCAAGCACGAGTTGACGAAGACGGAAACCGGGTTTGGTGATAAATCCCAATAATGCTACTTAATTAAAAAGCCAGCGATAAAAATCCCTGGCTTTTGACTAAAATCAATTCTAATAAAGACAAATTTTCAATTTTTTATAATTGCTAGAGGCTAGAATTCTGTTTAATTGGAATATCAATCTGAAATTCACATCCGTGTCCCGGTTCTGATAAACACGTAATTTTCCCCTTATGCTTATCAACTACAATTTGATAGCTAATTGATAATCCTAAACCTGTACCTTCACCGACCGATTTAGTTGTAAAAAAAGGGTCAAATATTCTTGTTTTGATATTCTCTGTCATTCCCGAACCATTATCTTTAAAACTAATTCTTACTACATTTTTTTGGAAAACTTCAGTGCTAATAATAATGGAATTGGGATGATTTTTACTATCTTTCAATGAGTCTTCTTGGTATTGTTTTTCCAACGCATCTATGGAATTGACCAGAATGTTCATAAATACTTGGTTTAGCTGCCCAGCATAGCATTCAACTTCCGGTAAATTCCCATATTCCTTAACAATTTCAATTGCCGCAGACTCAGATTTGCTCTTGAGACGATGTTGCAAAATCAGCAAACTGCTATCAATTCCTTCATGAATATTAACTGTTTTCATCTCGGCTTCATCAAGCCTAGAGAAGTTTCTCAAACTCAGCACAATTTCACGGATGCGATTGGCACCGACTTTCATCGAGTTCAACGTTTTGGGTAAATCCTCACAAAGAAAATCTAAGTCAATTTCTTCAATCAAGTTAGAAATTTCTGGTTGTGTGGTACAATAAGTTTGCTGATAAAGGTTAATTAATAACAATAAATCATTTGCATAGTTATTAACATGAGTCAGATTGCCATAAATAAAGTTAACAGGATTATTAATTTCGTGAGCAACACCCGCTACTAATTGACCAAGAGCAGACATTTTTTCGGCTTGAATCAGTTGAGATTGAGTCTCCTGTAATGAGCGTATGGCTTGACTAAGTTCTTGAGTCCTTTCCTCTACCCGATTTTCTAAAGTCTCGCGAGCTTGCTCTAATTCATGTGTATAATCGGCTAGGCGTTGAATGAGAGTATTGAGTGAATTAGCTAGCACTCCCACTTCATCTCCCGTCATTACCGGAGCTAGCATATCAAACTTTAATTCTTCGGTTGTTTGCAACGCTACTTTTGTTAAGGCTTTAATTGGATCTGTTAGCATCCGAGTTGTGTAAGTAGCGATGAGTGTTGCAAGTACCACTGATAAAAATATGCTTGCAACAACAATTTGAAATCTAATAGCTTCGGCGTGAATTAATGTTTCCTCTGCCTCTTTATCATCTTCATAAGAAGCATTAATTACTCGATTTAGCTCATCATCCATCGTATCATACTTAAGCGCTAGTGCATCACTGGAAAATTTTACTATAATTTCTTGTACTGCTTCAATTTCCCCAGCCTGTAAATGCTTGTCAGCAGGAATTTGCTGCATGATTTTTTCTACTTGCTGGATATATGTTTCTGGTACATTTGAGAAACTTTGTAGAAACGCTGGTATACCTTCAGCATGTTTCTCGTGTTTATAATTTTCACTCTTTATATAAGACTGAACTTCAGACCATAACTGTTTCACTTCAGCGGCATATGTAGAAAATTCTGAATATTCGTTCTTCAACAGTTCCGGTTTATGTGTAATCAAAGGAATAAACATTTGTTGACTCTCTCGCGTCTGTAGTACAGCAGTTTGCAAACGATGGAGTAGACGAAGTTCATAGTGAGCATGATCTTTTTGCTGCCTAGCCAATTTTTGGTAGTAATCTCCGATTATGAACCCGGTAACTGTACCGACAACAGCAATACTTAAGCTAAAGGCATATCCGTAACTAATTTTTTGACCAATATTAAGATTGTAAGTTATTTTTGTCAGCCATTTTTGAGGTAGTTTTATTAAATGGTTCATATTATTTACAAATTGCTGTAAAGCACTTCTACTGTTAATTATTTAGTAAGTTAAGTCAAGATTATTGGAATAATTTTATTAATGTTTTATAAAAGAATATAAACAACTTTACGTTTTATGCAAAAACACTTTAACTCAGCCTAAAACCTGTTATAAATGCCTTACAAATAATTACTCAAATTCAACCAATATCTCACAAGCAATCTCAATATTTTTACGTAGCTTTTGATAAAGTTTAGATAAATAACTACTTCTGACGATGAACTAACAAGTTAGTAACCCCGCTAACGACACAAAAAGCTTTGTAATTAGACCAAAATAGAAGTAGAGACGTAACACTGCTACGTCTTGTAGGGGTTCTAGATAACGCATATTTAAATTCGGTCGATGTCTAACAATCAACAAAAACGAGAACGTGCCTAATAATCTGCAAGAAACTCATTTAAACCGCGCTCGTGCTAGTCTCAGACAAGTGCTGTCTTGGTATGGATATCTTCGCAAGCCAGGACAACCGCAATCAAACTTGGAATTAGCATCTTTTGTCAAACCAGAATTAGAAATATTGACAAATACTCTTAATAAACTCGACTCTAACGTAATTAGAATTGCCGCTTTTGGTTTAGTCAGTCGTGGTAAGTCAGCAGTGTTAAATGCCTTAGTGGGGCAAAAAATTTTGCAAACAGGTCCCCTTAATGGTGTAACTCAGTATCCTCGTTCTCTGCGGTGGACTCCTGGTGGCAAGGTGCAGGTAGAATTAATTGATACCCCCGGATTAGATGAAATTCAGGGAGAGGTCAGAGGACAAATGGCGCGAGACGTGGCGCAACAAGCTGATTTAATCTTGTTTATCGTATCAGGTGATATTACGCAGACTGAGTATAAAGCGCTGCTAGAATTGCGCCGATCGCAAAAACCCCTAATTCTTGTATTTAACAAAATAGACTTGTATCCAGATACAGATAAAACAGTTATTTATAAAAATTTGCAACAACTTGGTGCAGGACATCCCCAAAGTAAGCCGTTATTACCAGATGAAATTGTCATGGTAGCAGCGGAACCTGCGCCGATGGAAGTGCGGGTTGAGTGGACTGATGGAGGTGTAACTTATGAATGGGAGACACCGCCAATCGAAGTAGAGGAACTCAAAGAGACAATTTTAAATATTCTTAATCGTGAAGGGCGATCGCTTCTGGCTTTAAATGCACTGATTCAAGCAAGAGATGCAGAAGCTGCGATCGCTCAAAAAACCATCGACTTACGCGAACAACAAGCAGAAGACCTCATTTGGCAGTTTACCAAATATAAAGCTTTAGCAGTGGGGTTAAATCCCATCGCCTTTTTAGATGTGGTTGGCGGAAGTGTTGCCGACTTAGCATTGATTCGCTCCTTAGCAAGATTATACGGCTTACCGATGACCGGTTACGAAGCCGGGAAAATTTTTAAGACGATTTTATTTAGTTCTGGGGGCTTACTTTTGGGAGAATTAGGAAGCAGCTTGCTTTTAGGCTTAGGCAAAACAACCGCCGCCTTAGCCAGTGGTGAAAATCCCACCAATATTACAGCCTTCGCCGGAAGTGCGATCGCTCAAGCTGGTATCGCCGGTTATGGCGCATATGCGATCGGTAAAGCTGCACAAGTATATCTGAAAAAAGGCTGCACCTGGGGACAAATGGGCGCTAGCACCGTCATTCAAGAAATTCTCTCTCAAGTTGACCAAAATACAATTTTGTACCGTTTGCAGCAAGAA